>JANONO010000354.1:0-7380 GCA_031420875.1 Gallionellaceae bacterium
CAGATCAATGCGATAGGGCAGCACACTGCCCATGGCAAACAGATCAATGATGCCGCCGCGCACACAGTATTCGCCGGGCGACATGACCTGTTGCACATGGCTGTATCCGGCGAAAGTCATTTGCTCGCGCAGTTTATTCAGATCAAGCTTTTCACCGCGCTTAAGAAAAAAAGTAAAGGCTGCCAGATATTCCGGTGGCGGCAGTGGATACAGCGCGGTGGTGACTGGCACGATTACCACATCCAACGACTGCGAGCGTATGTGGTGCAGCGTAGCCAGTCGCTCGGAAATTAAATCCTGATGCGGGGAGAAATGATCGTAAGGCAGCGTCTCCCAATCCGGCAGCAAATGCACACGCAGTTGCGGTGCGAAGAACGGGATTTCCTCCAACAGCCGTTGCGCTTCTTGAGCGTTGTCGGTGATGATCACCAGCGGGGAGTTTTTGTTTGCATATTGCGCTAACGCGAGTGCATCGGACGAACCGATGAGTTGCGAGTAGCGCGGGCGGGTATGGGTAGAAGAAAATAGCATGGATTTAAAGATGTTGCTAAGTTTCAGGGTGCGGCATTATTTTATTTTAACTCCGCCGTAATTTGGCCACTATCTCAGACGCGGGCAGCGGTTTGCTGAAATAATATCCTTGATACTGACCACACTGCTGCTGGTGCAAGAAGGCAAGTTGCTCCGCAGTTTCTACGCCCTCAGCAATAACTTTCATCTTAAGGCTATGAGCCATGGCAATGATGGCGGTGACGATGGCGGCATCGTCTGGATCCGTGACGATGTCCATGACAAATGATCGGTCTATCTTGAGGGTGTTGATCGGAAAACGTTTCAGGTAACTCAAGCTGGAGTAGCCGGTGCCAAAATCGTCTATGGAAATTGCTAAGCCCATGCCGCTTAGTGCGCGCAACATTTCAGCGACTTCATCGGTGTTTTCCATGAACACGCTTTCGGTGATTTCCAGGGTGATGTAGCGCGCCTCGACACCGCTTGCTTGCAGAATGCGGGATATGGTCGCCGCCAGTGTGTTCTTGCGAAATTGTTTAGCGGAAAGATTGATCGCCAGCGATGGTACGTCATACCCCTGATCCTGCCATGATTTTAACTGCTCACATGCCGACACCAGTACCCATTCGCCTATCGGAACAATGAGTCCAGTGTCCTCGGCCAGCGGAATAAACTTGACCGGTGAAATCAGGCCGCGATCGGGATGCTGCCAGCGTAGCAATACCTCCATCCCGGTCAGTTCACCGCTGCTTATGTCTATCACGGGCTGGTAATGTAGTAGCAGCTCGTTGCGTTCCAAGGCATGGTGTAAATCCGTTCCTAAAGTTTGTTTTTCCATTGCCATCTGATTCATATTGGGCGAAAAAAACTGGTAGTTGTTGCGGCCTGATTCCTTGGCATGGTACATCGCGGTATCGCTGTTCTTCAGCAGTGTATCCACGTCTTTTCCATCATCTGGATAAATCGCAATGCCGATGCTGGCGCTGACATAGAGTAATTTTTCGTTAATCTGATAAGGTTGGGTCAATGTGGTTAAAAGCTTCAGCCCTACTTTGTCTGCATCTTCGACGCTATCAATATGGTGTAACAACAGGATGAACTCATCCCCTCCTTGACGTGCCACTGTGTCTTCCTCGCGGACTGCCGAAACTAGCCTGTCGGCAACCGACCACAGCAGAATATCGCCTACATTGTGGCCCAGCGTGTCGTTAATGGTTTTGAACTGATCTAGGTCAATAAACAATACCGCTGTCCTGAGTTTGTTGCGACTGACATGAGCCAGCACCTGCTTAAATCGGTCTTGGAGTAAATTGCGATTCGGCAAACCGGTCAGCGCATCGTAGTTTGCCAAGTGCTGCATTTGCTTTTCGGCCATCTTGCGCTCAGCGATTTCAAGCTGCATGGTGCGGTTAGCCGCCATCGTTTCCTGTTTCGCTTTGATCAGTCTGCGTACCAGCGGCATGAATAGCCAGCGCAATAGCAACATGCCGGCAAAAACCAATGCGAACAGTAGCGGGATGATGAACTTCAACTGCTCGGTAACCGGGCTATACAGCTCGGAGCGATCTATTTTTAGCACCATGCCCAACCCCAGTGTACCTATTGGGGCATAGGCCGCGACTACGCGTTCGCGCCGGTAATCCAGCGCAGAGACAATGCCGGTCTTTCCTTCCATGGCATATTTCATCGGCAATGCCTGACCGTCTATCACTAGCGGGAGTTTGAGAATGTCGTTGCTGTGGAGCGTGGTGGGAAAGCATTGCATGCCCTGTTCTGATGGCGCACAAACTGCGATCTCGGCAGATTTGTTGGCCATATCTGCTGCTGCAGTAATAGCTTGAGTTAACTGGGGCAGATTTTTTTCAGTCATGACACGACCGATATGGTGTCCTTGTTGATCAAGTACCTCCATGCTGGCCTGCAAAATGAATTGGCCATCCCATAACAGGAAGGCGGGGGTTTTTGTATTCAGCGGTACGCGCAGCGCGGGTGTTTGGGAAAAACGGCCGGCTCGAGCAACTTCCCGATCCAGCGCGTTATAAAATGCAACTCCAATAAAACCTGTCGGCAGAAAAGACTGGGCAGTCTGTTGCAGATTGATACGTTCTTTGACATTGCCATTATTTGGCTGGGGCTGTTGCAAGCCCTTAATCACGGTGAAGCGGGTGCTAACGGTTTGCGTGTTATTGATCCATACATCAATCTGGTCTTCAAATAAATGGACATTGTTTAGCAGCGAGACTTCCAGCGTTTTGCTGAGTATGGATTTTGCTTTCTGCTGCATCAAGCCATACACAGAAAACCCCGATGCCATAATCAAAGTCGCTAGGATGAGCCCCACAATAATGCTGATTCTGTTGTCTTCGTTCTTCAGAAACATAGTTGTTGCTCCCAGATTTATCCTTTAGTTCTTTTGGGACTCTTGAGGCCGCCTCTAAAAATTCAAAATCCTAAGCAAGGCAAGGCGCGAGAAAATTTTTAGCGCGCCGCATATGTTTGATATGTAAGCGTTAGAAATTTTTGAGCAACGCCGTATTGCGACGGAGTTTGGATTTTTAGAGGTGGCCTTGAAGCTGCCATCAATTACAATTCCTTGCCCAAGCAATCTGCCCAGTTATTCGGTGTCTCATAAATCCGCACGCGTTTCAGTCGCAAATGGTTGCCATAGTTGTGGCGGTAGGCGGCGTTAAGCAATTCAAAAGCGTGCGTAGCCAAATTTTCAGCGGTGGGCGGCACATCGAGTACCACGGTCTTGTGGTTGGGCAGCGAGTTTAAAAAGTCTAACACAACGGTGTCGCCGCGATAGACCAGAAAAGCGTGATCCCACGCATCTACTAATTGCTCTTTGGCGATGCGTTTCACTTCGGAATAATCCATAACCATACCCTGTTCGGATATTCCTTCGGTGGTAATAATGTCGCCGGATAAAGTAATCTCGATGGCGTAGCGATGACCGTGCAGATGGCGGCATTGGCTGTTATGGCTGGGGATGCGGTGACCAGCATCAAACTCTAGCCTGCGGGTAATTTGCATGATGGATGTGGGCTATAAAGAATGGCAGCAGATTATATCTTGAATGCCGACACTGCGTGGCGCAAGGCGTTGATGCGTGAGTCGCGTGCGGCTTTTTGACCGTCTCCTGCGGGGCTGTAGCGCAGCGCCAAATATTGTGCGGTGATGTTGCGGATAGAGTCTGTATGCCGAGGTAGCGCGCGCATTGCCCGCTGGGCAAAGTCTTGCGCGCCCTCATGGGCATCGCGTGTTACACCGGCGCGAGCTAATTTTCGGCAAAATTTTAAATACAATTGCTGCGTAACATCGGTGTTGCGAGCAGCCATACGGCGCAGCATATAAAGCATAAACAGCCCAATCATCAATGCTGTGCCGCCCAACATGCTGAGCGCCATTTTCATCGCGCTGATGGATTCCATGCCGAGGCGGGTTAAAAACGCGAATTGACGTTCCGCATCGTAGCCCAGCACCCACTGATTCCATTGATTAGCCAGTGCATCCCAGTTCAGGCGTAAATCGCGCAGCCATTGCGGTGGATTGCGCGCCATGAAAGGCAGGGCAATATTATCCGGCAGGGCGGCAGATAAGCCGCTTTGCACTCGTGTCGGCGAAATGGCGGCGGTGGGGTCAACGCGCACCCAGCCGCGCTCATGCAGCCAAACTTCAGCCCAAGCGTGTGCATCAGACTGGCGCACAATGTAGTAATTGCCGTAGTCGTTGTATTCGGCACCTTGATAACCCGCCACCACACGCGCTGGTATGCCCGCCGCACGCATTAAAAATACAAAGCTGGAAGCGTAGTGTTCGCAGAAACCTGACCGTGTATTAAACATAAAATCGTCCACGGTATGCAGACCAAGTAGCGGCGGTTCCAGCGTGTAATAAAAATTTTCGCGGGTAAAGTGAGCAAGTGCTTCGCGTATGACCTCATCGTCGCTAAGCAAGCGCTCGCGCCATTCTGCAGCGAGTTGTTGAGCGCGCGGATTAAGGTCGGCAGGAATGCGCAAGGCGCGTTGTAATTGCTGAGGCGTTTCTTCGGCATTGGCGCGATAAGTGAGCTGCGAATGTGCGTTATAGCGCAGGCGGGCAGTTACCGAATCTTTTTGCTGCAATTGAAAATCATCCGTGAGTCCAGATGGAATCGAAAGCTGGGTAGGCATCTCCAGCGCGAATAACCATGTTTTATTGTGCGGCTCCAAGGTCACCACGTAATCAAGGGGTCGCTCAAGATTGTCCAATTGCATTGCTTTGCTGCGAACGGGTTGGCCTTTAGTCCAGACGCGACCATCGAAATCCCATAGCACCGGACCGCGCCAATACATTTGTTCGCGCAAGGGCGGTGAGCTGGTGAAGCTTACGCGCAAGGCCACCGCTTCGGACAGCACCAGCCCGCTCATGCTGCCGGGCGACATTTTGTCATCTAGCCCGCTGGTGCCGTAAGCGTTTTGCGGCAACCCCCACAACGGCCCTTGTATGCGTGGGAACAGCACAAACAAAATCAGCATGAGTGGCACTGCCTGCAACAAAAGCACTGCGGCGATGCGTAATCGGGGTTTGAGCGTGATGTTGGGTGCTTGTAAATGCACCCACGTCGTGACGATCACCAACAAGGTGGCGAGCAAATACAGCGCGGTGGGAATGCTTTGCGAATATAAAAAGTTGGTGATGATGATGAAGCAGGATAGATGAATCAAGGCTACTGCATCGCGCGCGGCACGCAGCTCCATCAGCTTGAGCGCGGCCAGCAGCATCAATAGCGTGACACCGACTTCGCGCCCAAACATCGTGCGAAAGCTGATGAGCAAAACACCTGTGCTGGCCAGGGTGAGCAACAACAGCAACCAGCGTTGCGGCAAGGGGTGGCCACTGTAAGCGAGATAAGCGCGCCACACCAGCAAGCCAGCGCACAAACTGCTGACCCACAGCGGCAGATGGTCGGCGTGTGGCGCGATGACCATCAAGATGCTGAGCAGCAGACCATAGGTGAGCGGCTTGTTCATTTTGGTGTCATTTCCGCGCAGACGGGAATTCTGTGCGGGGAGCGGGCAAATTAAACAGCGCAATGCGGCGCAGACATTCATTGCGGTGTGTAATACCATTCGCGGCAGACAATTCACCATCGGGCAAACGCAACGCATAACGTAAGCCTTGCGCCTCGGCATCCAGCACCCAGCGTGTCATGCGCGCCAGTTTGTCTTCTTCGTTGCGATCCGACACCGCGAAAAAATCCAGCCATACTTCTTCGCCCAGCGGCGTGGAAAATTGCTTGACCTGCAAACCTTGCTCGCGTGCGTAGGCTTTCCAGGCGATGTGCGGCAGGGCATCGCCCGCAACATATTTTCGCAGCCCGGCGAAATCATCATCTCCGGCCACAGAACGCTTGCCCACACCGTCTGGTGAATTGTCCAATGGCAATGGAACATCAGACATGGGCTTGGGATAAACCAGACAGCGCGTATCAAAATGTAGATACGACCAAGCGTAAAACAGGCCGAGCGGAAATTCGGTGGCAAGCGTCAAACGACCGGCTTGCAGCCAGCCACGTTGCGTGGTGGGTAAGGGGAAAGCGACTTCAATGACTTGTCGCGCAGGGACATCAATTTTCAGCGTCGCCGGAGCAGTTGACCAAAACGACTCGCCGGTTTTTACCAGACCGAGTTGGTAGCGCGGCGACTGGCTTTGATTATTGAAATACAGCAAAAAATGCGCGGTCTCTCCTCTGAATACAGGATGGGCATGGCCAGCGTAGATTTCCAAATGTGCCAAATTGCGAAAAGCATGCAGCATGGAAATCACCGCCATCATCGTCAATAAGAACGTCAGCACATAACCCAAGCTGAGGTTGTAATTGATATTGCCCAGCATCATCAACACCAGCACGCAGACCAGCATCAAACCCTGCCGGGTGGGCAAGATGAAGATGCGGCGTTGGGTGAGCGTGACTGTGCCGCTTTCTATTTTTGGGCGGAACAGCCAGGTACGAAATTTTTGTTGGAGTGCGGTGAGCACGGGGGCAAGGTGGTGACTATTTACCGAACAGCTTGGCAATCAAGGTCTCTCGTGTCATGCCATGGTGCGACGCCACATCAGCCAGAATTGCTGCTAGCGTGCCGATTCGTAATGGGTCATGCAGTGGAATGGTGAGGTGATGTTGGTCACCAAGCAAGCTGGTTAAGCGCACATGGCTACCCGTTTGTCGCGCAGGTTGATAGCCCAATTGTTCGAGTGCCTTGATAAGCTGCGCGCCCGACAAATCTCGCGGTAGTTTCATACTGCGAGAATTTCCTCTCGAGTGAAATGCAGTCGAATTATTTGCGGGGCTTTGCCCTCCGCAAAATGACAATGAACTGCATCCCGCACTTGCCTATGCAGGCTGGCTATGTCATCCGCTTCTGTAAAAATTGATTCGCCCAATGCGCGCGCTGTCAATCCGCCTTCTGGTGCTTCTTCAACTACAAACAGAATTTCATTCATATTCACCCTTTCCGTTATGGAGCATTACTCATTTTAGCATTTCCTCATTATGTGGCGTTTTTTTGGTTTGGAGTAGTCTCAATCAATTATCGTGCAGGGGATTTATGATGTGGATGGTAAAGTTTAAGGGCGCGATAAGTAGGAATTCTATGGCGGCATTTCCCTCAAATGACTCCTCGAACTTCTCAGTAATATAGTTTCAGTTTGCATAATTCTGGTTTGCAATTGAAATGCGGAAGTAGAAAAAAATATGGGGTGATACCGGAAGTCGAATGCGTCGTATCACAACTCAATCAGGTTTTCCTTAATTTGATGGTGAATGCGGCGCATGCCATACCAGAGCGGGGAATCATTACACTTTCCAGCGGTGTCGAAAATGATTGG
>JANONO010000355.1:0-4215 GCA_031420875.1 Gallionellaceae bacterium
TGGTAAGCGCGCTTGGTGGCAGCGCCCCAGTAGCCCATGACTAAATTCAAGTCCATGAACCAGCTTTGCACTTTTGTTTTGCGACCCTTGATTTTTTCCACGGCGCGCGCGCTGAAGCTGACCGGCGACAATCCCGGTGTGCAGGACAGGCATTTTTGTGTACCTGAATAAATAGCGTCTATACCCCATTCATCCACCTTTAGCTCGACCCCGGCCACTGAAGTGACAGCATCCACGATAGTCAGGCAATTATATTTGTGTGCCAGTGCCACCAGAGTTTTTGCATCCGACAGCGCGCCAGTCGAAGTTTCCGCATGTACGAAGGCCACGACCTTGGTATCGGGATTGGCTTTGAGCGCGTCTTCCAGTTTTTGCGGATCAACCGCACGACCCCAGTCATCCTGCACCATCACTGCCACGCCGCCGCAACGCTCGACGTTTTCTTTCATGCGCCCGCCGAACACGCCGTTCTGGCAGATGATGACCTTGTCACCCGGCTCAACCAGATTGACGAAGCAGGTTTCCATGCCAGCTGAACCGGGGGCGGAGACGGGCATAGTCAATTCATTTTTGGTCTGGAAGGCGTACTTCAGCAACTCCTTCATTTCGTCCATCATGTTCACGAACACTGGATCGAGATGGCCTATGGTTGGGCGCGACATAGCCGCTAACACGCGCGGGCTGACATCGGATGGGCCTGGGCCCATCAGGATACGTTGCGGGGGGTGGAACGATTTTATTGCCATGCTTTTTTCTCCTGTTAATTACGATTAATTCAATTGTGATGGATGTTTGTATTCATCCATTTTTCAGGAAAAATACAAACCACCCCTTCCGCTTCGCTCCCTCCCCTCCTTGAAAATAAGGAGGGGAGAATTATTCTGCGCTGGTTCCCCCTCTCGAAAAAATGAGGGGAGCCATTCACCGTCCAGCCACCACTCTTCCCCTCCTTGCTCTTAAGGAGGGGTGGCACGCAGTGCCGGGGTGGTTCAACTATCCAGCAACTCAATCCAATGCTTCACCGGCACTTTAGTGGCACTTTCTATATGCAGCTGACAACCGATGTTGGCCGTTGCAATGACTTCCGGCATACCTTGTTGTAACGCCGCCACTTTATTTTCCAGCAGTTGTTGCGACAGCACCGGCTGCAACAAGGTATAAGTCCCTGCCGCCCCACAACACAGATGGCTATCCGCTACTGGAGTCAACGTATAACCGCAGCGTTGCAAAATATTTTCGACCGCGCCGCTCAGTTTCTGCCCATGCTGCAAGGTGCAAGAAGACTGGTAGGCAACCCGCACACCCTGCCCAATAACGGCGAATGCGTCCAGCTTTTCATCCCGCAGCACCTCACTCAAGTCCCGTGTTAAGGCACTAATGCGCGCCGCTTTGGCAGCATATGCTGCATCATGCTTTAGCGCATGGCCGTATTCCTTCACCATGAGCCCACAACCACTGGCGGTGATGACGATAGCTTCGACACCTTGTTCGACATGCGGCCACCATGCGTCTATGTTGCGTCGCATAAAATCCTGTGCACCGGAAGCGTCCGCCAGATGCTGATGCAGCGCACCGCAACAGCCCGCTTTGGGCGCGCTGATGAGCGCAATGCCTAATTTATCCAACACGCGCGCTGCGGCAGCATTGGTATTGGGTGCAGTCAGCGGCTGTACGCAACCTTCCAGCAGCAGCATGGTGCGCGTATGGCTTGCTTGTGTACGAATAGCTTTTTTTCGCGAAGGCGGGATTTTACGTTGCAATGCGTTTGGCAGCAATGGACGCATGATGCGACCCACTGTCAAAAGCAGCGAAAATCGTTTGGGATAAGGCAAAGTGGTCAGCAAAGCTTGTCGCACCACACGCTGCCACAGCGGGCGCGGCGCACGTTGCTCAATGACCTGGCGTCCGATGTCCACCAGCCGTCCATATTGCACCCCGGAGGGGCAAGTGGTTTCGCAGGCGCGGCAAGTCAAACAGCGATCCAGATGCAGTTGCGTTTTTGCGCTGGATGCCTGCCCTTCCAGCATTTCTTTGATTAGATAAATGCGCCCGCGCGGACCGTCCAGTTCATTTCCCAGCAATTGATAGGTGGGGCAGGTGGCGTTGCAAAAACCGCAATGCACGCATGAACGCAGGATGGCATCGGCCTCGGCGATGTCGGGGTTTTGCAGCAAGGCGGGTGAGATGGATGTTTGCATAACGCCTTTTATAAACCAGAATACATGCGACCTGAATTGAAAATACCGTGCGGATCAAAAGCAGTTTTCAATCGTTGGTGCAGAGTTAACAGCGGCATCGCCAGCGGCTGGGAAATTTCCGCGCTGCGGTCACCGCCGCGAAACAGGGTGACATGGCCGCCTACTGCAGCAGTACGTTCGCGGATCAATGACATGGGTTCATCGCTAACCAGCCAGCGTTGTGCGCCACCCCAATCCAGCAACCAAGCGCCGGAAATTTTCAGGGGTGGCATGGCGGGCTTCACCATCACCCGATACAAGGGCGAGCCAGAGTTGAAAAAGGACAGTTGATGTTCGCGCAGGGTTAACCAAAAATGTTCCGGTTTCGCTATGACTTCGCCACCCAAAATAGTCTGGGCGTGTCGCACCGATTGCGCGCTGCCAGACAGGCGCAGGTAACACTGCCCGGCGTGATAGCAAGCTGCATCTGTCGGCGTGGACTGTGCCAGCAGCTTGCTCATTCTGGCAATGCCCTCCTCCGCTGAACATTCTTGTATCACGGTCAGGCTGGCCGCAGCTTGTGGCAATACTTTCAAGCTGGCTTCCAGCATCACTCCCAGCGTGCCGTATGCCCCAACCATCAGGCGCGAAACATCGTATCCGGCAACATTTTTCATTACTTGTCCACCAAAACGCAGCAGCTCGCCTTGTCCATTCAGTATTTTGCAGCCCAGCACGAAATCGCGTGCCGGTCCGGCGTAGGGTCGGCGCGGCCCCGACAAACCGCAGGCCAGTGTGCCGCCTAGCGTGGCATATTGGCCAAAGTGCGGCGGCTCAAATGCCAGCATCTGGCCAGAGGCAGCCAGCGTGACTTCAATCTCGGCAAGCGGTGTACCGGTGCGCGCCGTGATGACCAGTTCACGCGCATCATATTCGACTATGCCACGATGATCTTGCAGGGATAGACGATCACCATGTGTTTCGCGTCCCAGAAATGCCTTGCTATTGCCGCCACAAATATTCAGGGAAGATTTATTGTTGATAGCATGCAGTATCTGCTGTTGCAGCGCCGTGCTTATGTCCCGATCAACCATCATAAAGTCAGGCATCAGAAACGCTCCAGATCGGCATGTGGCAATTTCCCGTGATGAATGTGCATGGCACCAAATTCGGCGCAGCGCTGCAAGGTGGGCACTGCTTTGCCGGGGTTGAGCAATCCGGCGGGGTCAAAAACTTTTTTGATGGCGTGAAATTGACTGAGCTCCGCGCTGCCAAACTGCAAACACATCTGATTTATTTTTTCCATGCCGACCCCGTGTTCGCCAGTGATAGTGCCGCCGACTTCCACGCACAGCTGCAAGATACGCTGACCAAATTCTTCGGTGCGCGCCAGTTCGCCCGGCTGATTGGCATCGAACAAAATCAGCGGATGCAGATTGCCGTCGCCCGCATGAAATACATTGGCCACCGCCAGACCATATTCCTGCGACCATAAACTGATCTGACGTAACACATGCGGTAATTGGCGGCGCGGTATGGTACCGTCCATGCAGTAATAGTCCGGTGAGATGCGCCCCACGGCTGGAAAGGCCGATTTGCGCCCTTTCCAGAACAGTTGCCGCTCGGCTTCATTAAGCGCAGTGCGCACCTCGGTTGCGCCGCTGTGCTGCAAAATTTCGCGCACGGCCATGATATGTTCAGACACTTCGGCATTGCTGCCATCCAATTCGCACAACAGAATCGCCTCGGCGTCGAGCGGATATCCGGCGTGAACAAAATCTTCCGCTGCTTGAATAGCCAACTTGTCCATCATCTCCAGTCCTGCCGGAATAATCCCGGCGGCGATAATGGCGCCGACTGCCTCACCTGCTTTAGCGACATCACCAAAAGCAGCCAACAATACTTGCGCGCGCTCCGGCTTGGCCAGCAGCTTCACGGTGACTTCGACGATGATACCCAACATGCCTTCAGAGCCAGTCAGCAAGGCCAGCAAATCATAACCGGGCGCATCCAGCGTGTCCGCGCCTATGGTCAGCAA
>JANONO010000356.1:0-3063 GCA_031420875.1 Gallionellaceae bacterium
GATTTTTTTCAATCCAAGTCTTGGAAGATTGAAGCTGGCTGGAAGCGCGTTCGCGCATCAAGCGGAAGCGAACCGCTCGCAGCTGCTGTGGATGGAGGAGTCGGGGGTTCATGGTCTAACAACAATGAGACGGCTCTGTGGTATGCATTGCTTGACGGCAGTATTCGCATCAATAGTGATTTGGTGCGCGGATATGCACTGGGCGCTGGAGTCAGTACGGGCGCCCTGCTTGATGTGAACCCGCGCTGGCGCATTCATGGATATTTGCACAGCATGAGATATTTTATGGGGCAGCGCGACTCACCACGGACAGTGGGATTGGAGCAGCGTATTACACTGGGTCGTGACCTTGCGCTGCGCTTGGATTTTGCGCGCAAGCAAGAAATTGAACGAGGCTACAATAGCGGCTCTTTATCGCTGTTGTATTATTTCTAATGCGCCTACCAAATGCATTTCTGCCAGCAATATTTTTGCTGCCTATGTTGCTATCGGGTTGTAGCAAACTATTTTTTCATCCCCACAGCTATTTGATGGATACCCCAGATCGGCATGGTATCGAGTATCAGGTAGAAACTTTATGGGCGGCAGATGGCACTTTGCTGAATGCGTGGTTTCTTCCAGCCCAGGGCGAGGCAAAAGCAACGGTACTTTTTCTGCACGGCAATGCCGAAAATATTAGCACTCATTTTCGTAACATTAAATGGATGCCTGCCGAGGGTTTTAACGTACTTGCCCTTGATTACCGTGGCTACGGCGCTTCCCAAGGCGTACCGACACTGGCTGGCGCACAGATGGATATTGATGCAGCCATGCGTAGCCTGCTTCAACACCAGGGTGTAGATCCACAACGGATTGTAATATTCGGCCAAAGCTTGGGTGGCGCGCTGGCCATTTATTACGCTGCTCACACCGCTTATCGAGCCAGCATTCGAGCTGTTGTTATTGACAGCGCGTTTTACGACTATCGCCTGATTGCCAAAGAAAAGCTATCAACCTCTTTGATTACCTGGCCATTTCAGTGGCTACCTTGGTTAGCCATAGACAACGCTTATTCTCCCGCAACATCGGTCGCCACGCTGAGTCCTTTGCCCTTATTGCTGATGCACGGCGACAAGGATGTCGTCATCCCGCAACATCATTCACAACAATTATTTGAACAGGCTAGAGAACCGAAGGAGTTATGGATCGTACCTGATGCAGGGCATACACAATCACTCCAGAACGAATCAGTCCGTAAAAGATTAATTGAATATCTACTGCGACAGGTTCGTTAATTGAATATGGGGTGATCGATGGGACTCGAAACCACGATAACCGGAATCACAAGACCCAGCCAATTTGAAATAATTATTTTTAATCAAGTCCTTGCCTCACCCGCAATGATTTTCAAACAGCTACAGGAAGCGCATAAATACTTGAGGGTGCTTCTAACGTGGCTACGTTTTAGCTACGGTCATTCGTTCCAATTACAGCCCCACAGTCTGGCTTTGCCAGTCTGTGACAACACCATCACAAGAGCAACGCTGTTGTGGCCGTGTGAATTGCCCAGGATTGCTTCACCCTAAATGGCGCGCCCGGAGCGATAAATCTGGGCACTGGAATACTGTCATTTCACTGCTGTGACCTTCCGCTTTCGGGCAAGCAATTAGCAAAGCTGATGGGTGACTCCCGACACAAAGCGGCCTATTTTATTTACAAGGAGAATCCCTGTATTCGGTTTTCCCATCCTTGATGCATGTAACAATTCTTCCCGTCATGGCCTCGCTCTGTAAGATGGGCGCGGATTGGGTCTGCGCATTGGGCGTTGATGGTACTGCTGAAACTGGAGGTTTAATCTCTTGCTTCACTGTCGGGGCTTGCATTACTGTGACAGTAACGGTTTTTTTCTGGCTTTTCATATGGACGATTGCTGCCTTGGAACTGGCAATGATCACCAAGAATACAATGAGCAACCCCAATAATTCGTAGTCTTTCTGGAATTTTGGGTATTTAAAACCCATGCTTTTACCTTGAAATTAGCTGCACGTCGCCAAGCCCTCTCATGACCTGAGAGCATGGCCCCCGTCCAAGTAACACGGGGGGCTATAAATACATAAATGGGAAGTCTATGCGCCCTGCCCTTTGCCCGCAAGCAGTTTGTGCTCATGCAATCAATATTCTCCCGCTAAAGTTTCCCAACATCCCCAGCTTCGCATAGAATCTCTGCCTATTGCCTCACCCGCCAACCAAAACAAGTAATGTAATGGCACTCACCAGAAACGAAATCCGCAAACGACTCGCTGCTTTTGCCAAAGAGCAGCAAGGCGCAAGCAATGAACGCAGCCAAGCGCAAACTTTCTGGCTGCGTTTTTATGAGTGCTTCGGCATCCGTGCGGAAAGCGCCACCATCTACGAACAATCGGTGAAGAAGCTGGGTGGTGCGCAAGGCTTCATCGACAGTTTCATCCCCGGCAAACTCATCGTCGAACACAAGAGCAAAGGCAAAGACCTCGACGCTGCTTTCGACCAGGCCAGCGAATATTTCCTCTCGCTCAAAGAAGAAGAACGCCCTCGCTACATCATCACCAGCGATTTCGCCCGCATCCGCCTCTACGACCTGCAAGCAGGTGTGATAGAAATGCCCGCCGGAATCGCTGCGCAAATCCAAGGCCATGCGCCCCAAGGTGTGCGTGAGCAACACTACATCCGCCGCCCGCTTGACCTGTTGCGGATGTGGCACGTCAAAATTGAAGCGTGGATATTGGAGCAAGCCGGAATTAAGTTTGTGCCAGTGCAAGCCGGTTTGCGTGCTGTGAGTTAAAGAGCAATTCGCTTGACAATCGAAACGCTACGCTATACAGTTATAGCATGATTAAGACGTTCCGACACAAAGGGCTGAAAGCCTTTTTTGAAACAGGCAGTAAAGCAGGCAAACAGCCGCGCCATGCCCCGAAACTGGAACGACAATTGGTGCGCCTTAACATTGCCAAAGACCCCAGCTATATGAACATGCCGGGCTGGGATTTTCACCCGCTGGCAGCAAATCTTGCGGGGCATTATTCAGTAAGCGTAAACGGCAACTGG
>JANONO010000357.1:0-3261 GCA_031420875.1 Gallionellaceae bacterium
GATTTGCGCGCCCTCATCCAGCGCTGCCACATTATCTACCGCCACCACCTGAGCAAATTGTGGCACGGAAGCCTGTGCGTAGGTTGCAGTGTGACCTAATGTTCGCGCATGTTGCACAATCGCTTGCAGCAGATGGCTCTTACCGCACCCGGTTTCTCCCCACAGAAAAAAACAGCGCTCATTCGCTGTTCCGGCCAAGGCGTGGCGTAATGCAGAAAGCAATTCTATATTGCGCCCTACCACAAAATTTTCCAGCGTGGGTATCCAATCGGGGGTGATGTTCAACAGCAGTTGGGTCATGGTTAATCTCGGTACAGGGTGCTGGACAAATACCAACTCTTGCCGTGGCGCAGTGCCACCAACAATACAGCAGACAAAGGCAGGGCGAGTAACACACCGAAGAAGCCGAATAACTGTCCGCAAGCCAGCAATGCAAATACGACGGCCAGCGGATGCAAGCCGATACGATCACCAACCAGCCACGGCGTGACCACCATGCCTTCCAGTAATTGCCCGGCGCCGAATATTGCCCATACCAATAATACGCTGGAGAACTGCTCAAATTGCGTGAGTGCGGCGAGGGTGGCCAGCGTGAGTCCGATAATCATGCCGAGGTAGGGCACGAACACCAGCATTCCGGCCACCACGCCTATCGGCAGCGCAAACTCCAGCCCGGCAAGCCATAGGCCAAGCGTATAGAGTGCGCTCATTAACAACATGGTGGATATTTGTCCGCGTAAAAATTCAGCCAGAACGCTATCCACCTCCTTGGCAATTTCCTGCACCTTAGCTAAGCGGCGACGAGGAATTGCTTGCTCGATGTGCGCCAACAGCAAAGGCCAATCGCGCAGTAAATAAAACATCGCCAGCGGAATCAATAAGACATTCATTAAAATTGCCAGTAGCATCGAGCTGCCACTGCTCAGCCAGGGCAGCATTTTAGCGGCGGCTCCACCGGCGCTCTGCCAATTGTTCAGCAAAATATTTTTTAGCGTTGCCGCATCCCATTGCAAGGTGATGCCGAAATTTTGTTGTGCATAAGGTAATAATTTCAAGCGTACCGCTTCTATCATATCCGGCAAGCGGGTTAAAAATAGATTAGCTTCCCTAGCCAACAAGGGCAGCATGATTAACACCAACAACAAGAGCAAACCAAGCAAGCTAGCCATCACCAGCAGCGTGGCCAATATTCGGTGCAGCTTGGGTGCAAGCGGTAGTTTCCAAGCACATAATCTATCTACCCAAGGGTCGCAAATATAAGCAAGGATGGCGGCCACCACAAACGGGGTGAGGATGGGTCCCAGTAAATACAGCAACCAAGCGCACACCATAACAAGCGCGAGCCATTGCAGTGCGGCGAAGCGTTGAAGAGCCATTTGAGGTAAAATCCATATAACAACGACGGCCTGCACTGTATCCTTTAGAAAGCGAGAATTCAACTTGAGCGCCCCCAATTCCCTCCATCACACCCCCCTTACTTCCTCCCCTGCTTCTAAAGACGGCCTGTCTTACCGCGATGCGGGCGTGGATATAGACGCAGGTGACCGCTTGGTAGAAAACATCAAGCCTTTTGCCAAGCGCACCCTACGCCCGGAAGTGCTGAGCGGCATCGGTGGCTTTGGTGGGCTGGTCGAAATTTCCAAAAAATATCGCGAGCCAGTGCTGGTATCCGGCACCGATGGCGTGGGCACCAAATTAAAACTGGCATTTGAACTTGATCGTCACGATACCGTCGGCATAGACTTGGTAGCCATGAGCGTGAACGATATTCTGGTGCAAGGCGCAGAACCTTTATTTTTCCTCGATTATTTCGCTTGCGGAAAATTAAATGTAGAAGCTGCCACCGAAGTAATCAAAGGCATTGCCGCAGGGTGCGAGCAAGCCGGTTGCGCGTTGATTGGTGGCGAAACAGCCGAGATGCCGGACATGTATCCTGTGGGCGAATATGACCTGGCAGGGTTCGCGGTGGGGGTGGTAGAAAAAGCCAACATTATCACCGGCGCCGATATTACGCCGGGAGATGTGATACTGGGGCTGGCATCGAGCGGCGCGCATTCCAATGGCTATTCGCTAGTGCGAAAAATTATCCAACGCAGTCAGCCCGACCTCCATGCCAAATTTGATGAAGATCGCTCATTGGCCGATTGCCTGATGACCCCTACGCATATTTACGTGAAGCCCTTGCTGGCGCTGATGCAAACTATCAAGATCAAAGGCATGGCGCATATTACTGGCGGTGGCCTATTAGAAAATGTGCCGCGTGTATTACCCGATTCCGTCATTGCGCTCATCAACAGCAAATCTTGGCATATGCCAAAATTATTCGATTGGCTGCGCGAACAGGGCAAGGTCGAGCAACAAGAAATGTATCGCACCTTTAACTGTGGCATCGGCATGGTGGTGATAGTCGCTAAACGTGATGCCGATACCGCCCTCAGCCAACTACAAGCTGCCGGGGAAAAAGTCTGGATCATAGGCTCTATTCAGACGAGACTGGATAATGAAGCGCAAACCCAAATCCGCTAAAACTGCGATGCCCTCCATCGTTATTTTGATTTCTGGCCGGGGCAGCAACATGCAGGCCTTGCTGGAAGCCGACTTGCCCTGTCAAATAGCGGCCGTCATCAGCAACCGTGCCGATGCAGCGGGATTGGACATTGCCAAACAACATGGCGTTGCCACAGCAGTGGTGGCACATCGCGACTATCCTGAGCGCGAATCTTTTGATGCCGCGCTGGCTCAATGTATAGACCGTTACCAGCCCGATCTTATTGTGCTGGCCGGTTTCATGCGTATTCTCACGGCGCAGTTTGTGGCGCGTTATCAAGGCAAATTAATTAACATCCACCCCTCGCTATTGCCCGCATACAGTGGCTTGCATACCCATGAGCGGGCGCTGCATGATGGCGTAAAAATTCATGGCTGCACCGTACACTTCGTGACCAGCGATCTCGACCACGGCCCCATCATCATTCAGGCCGCCGTGCCCGTGCTGATGAGCGACACTCCAAGCACATTGGCGGCGCGTGTGTTGCAACAAGAACACCGCGTTTATCAGCAAGCGATACGCTGGTTCTGTGATGGCAGTCTAAGCCTGGCTACACAAGGTCAGGTAAAATTAAAGCGGGTTGAACAGCCTGGTTGTGAGCTGGTTGTGCCGGGACTGGAATAACACATGAGTAATATGGTGCGCCTGATTGTCAGCCTGCTGTGTCTATGTTTCGCACAACTCGCCTGTGCCGCTTCTCCCACTCACATTGA
>JANONO010000358.1:0-1850 GCA_031420875.1 Gallionellaceae bacterium
AGTCAACTGCCGATGGATGCCGTATCCGCAGGGACCTGCTTCGTAGCAAAAAGATAGATTGGCGTCGCCTTTCCTGAGTTGCTTGACCAGTTTCTCAATAGCCTCCGGTGTGTTGGCTATTTCACCCATGTAGCGCACCTCTGCCACCATGGGCTTCGGCTACGGATACCGCTATGGTTTCTTTATCCTAAAAACCGCAGTTGAACGATGCCTACCCTTCGATAACGCCCGCTGTGCGGGCTACTCAGGGCGAACGGCATGTTGCCCATCGGGTGAGTCCATATTTCCGTTCGTGCGGAGCAAGCGGCGGAGTTTGCCGCGAAGTCGAAGCATACCAACTGCGGTTTTTAGGTTTATGCACATCCAGTCCAACATATTTGCTAAACTCTTTCATGACCTACCTCCTCAATTTAGGCTCTGAGCCTGTGGTTTTACGGAACCTCAAGTTTAATCCACGTCGCTTGAGGTGCGGTAGGTCAATACATGATGTCTAAGCTGGAGATGGTTTGTTGCTATTGGTTGGGATGTTGGCTTACGCGCGACACTTTGAACTTTTGGAAGATCATTTATAGAGGGAGTTTTGACATCATTAATTTTCTCAAGCCATCACGCCCAGAAAATCCCCCCGAAATTATCCGTCCGTATTATTATGCGCAGGCAACAACACTAAAGGAGAGCGATCATGGCTAAAGGACAGCAACGAAAAAACAAAGAAGCAAAGAAACCAAAAAAACAACCCACTCCGGCAGTGTGATTGTTACGCTTGGGTTGGTGTGAGGATCAATAGTGCCCGCTAGATTGATCTCACAGCCTCAATGCAACACTCTGGGCACGCTTAATACAAACTGCGGAATGGGCACATCAAATTCGGTGCCGTCTTCCCCTACCATGCGGTAGCTGCCCGACATCGTGCCCACCTGGGTGGAGAGCACTGTGCCGCTGGTATATTCAAAACTTTGATTGGGCTCAAGTGACGGTTGCTCACCCACCACGCCGGGGCCGCGCACCTCTTGCACATGGTTATGGGCATCGGTGATGAGCCAGTGACGACTGATTAGCCGAGCAGTGACTTGGCCTATATTGCTAATGGTGATGGTGTAGGCGAATACGAAGCGATTGTCGGCTTCGTTAGATTGTTCAGCCAAATAATTTACTTGGGTGGTAACCTTGATGCGATATTTTTCGTCTGGGCTCATGGGCAGCATTTCACAACATTTTGCCCGGTATGACAAGGGTATTCAGTCAATTTTGACAAAGTATCGCGCCAGAGTATCGGGTAGAATGCGCGTTTTAATTTCGCAATTACTAGAGGTGTCGCCATGTATTTCATTGCTCCCAGCATTCTTTCCGCCAATTTCGCCAAGCTCGGCGAAGAGGTAGATAACGTCCTCGCCGCTGGCGCGGACATCGTGCACTTCGACGTGATGGACAACCATTACGTGCCCAATCTGACTATCGGCCCCTTGGTCTGCGAAGCGCTGCGTAAGCATGGCGTGACCGCGCCGATAGATGTGCATTTGATGGTCAAGCCGGTGGATCGCATCATTCCTGATTTCGCCAAGGCCGGTGCGTCGTACATCACTTTCCACCCAGAAGCGTCCGAGCATATTGATCGTACTATCGGGCTGATTAAAGAAAGTGGCTGTAAGTGCGGGCTGGTGTTCAATCCCGCCACACCGTTGGAAATCCTGGAATACACGCTGCCGAAACTGGACATGGTGTTGCTGATGTCGGTCAACCCCGGTTTCGGCGGCCAGAAATTTATTCCGCATGTGCTGGATAAAGCGCGCAAAGTACGCAAGATGATAGATGCAGGGGGTTACACTTGTCGTTTAGAAATTGACGGCGGC
>JANONO010000359.1:0-6617 GCA_031420875.1 Gallionellaceae bacterium
TTCCTCGGTGTATAAAAGTTTTCAGGACGTGGATGATTTCACCGATGCGGTCGAGGCGGTGCGCAAAGTACCGCGCCGTCACAAAATTACTTAAGGGTGCCTCTAAAAATTCAAAATCCTAAGCGAGACAAGGCGCGAGCAAAAAATTGCGACGCCGCATATGTAGGATATGTAAGGAGTAATTTTTTGTGAGTAACGCAATATCGCAACGGAGTTTGGATTTTTAGAGATGCCCTTAATCATGTTGAGCGCTGCTGACAGTCAGTGGATGGCGCGTGCGCTGCAACTGGCAGAGCGCGGCCTTTACACCACCTCACCCAACCCTCGCGTCGGCTGCGTGTTGGTGCGCGATGGAAAAATTGTCGGCGAAGGTTGGCACCAACAGGCGGGCGAAGCACATGCGGAAATCCATGCCTTGCAAGTCGCCGGAGTGGCGGCACGCGGTGCCACTGCTTATGTCACGCTGGAACCCTGCTGCCATCACGGGCGCACCCCGCCCTGTGCCGACGCACTGGTCGCAGCAGGTGTCGTGCGCGTAGTGGTGGCGGTGCAAGATCCCAACCCAAAAGTGGCGGGACAAGGTGTCGCGCAATTACGTGCCGCAGGAATAGAAGTTGTATCTGGCCTGATGGAAGCGGCAGCGCACGA
Organism: Gallionellaceae bacterium; assembly: GCA_031420875.1. Lineage (GTDB taxonomy): Bacteria > Pseudomonadota > Gammaproteobacteria > Burkholderiales > Gallionellaceae > Nitrotoga. The sequence goes on from JANONO010000359.1 coordinate 649, forward strand.
ATTGAACATCGGATTTTTTGCGCGCATGACACGCGGCACACCGTGGCTGCGCTGCAAAATCGCAGCTAGTCTGGATGGGCGCACCGCGCTTAAAAATGGCGTGAGCAAATGGATTACCGGTGAAGCTGCACGGCAGGATGTGCAACACTGGCGCGCACGTTCCTGCGCTGTGTTGACTGGCATCGGCACAATCCTGGCGGATGATCCGCAACTCACCGTGCGCGATATAGCAACGTCACGCCAGCCCTTGCGGGTAGTGGTGGATAGTCATTTACGTATTCCGCTTGAGGCGCGCATTTTTCAGCACGGTAATGTAGCGATTTATACTGCCACACAAGATGTACAAAAAATTGCAGTTTTAGAAAAATCCGGCGCGCGTGTGCTTGTATTACCCGATGCAAACGGACGGGTGGACTTGAAGGCAGTCATGCGCGACTTGGCGGCGCAGGGCTGCAACGAAGTGTTGGCAGAAGCGGGCGGCGCTTTGAACGGTGCGCTATTTAATGCGGGCTTGGTGGATGAGATGGTGCTATACCTCGCGCCACAATTGCTCGGCGACGCAGCGCGCGGCATGGCACATTTGGCTGAGTTGACCACACTGGATCAAGGTGTGCAACTGGCATGGCACGATGTGCGGAATGTCGGGAAAGACTTGTGCATCGTGGCGCGGGTGACAAAATGATGTCGTCATTCCCGCGCAGGCGCCTATGCGCCTGCGCGGGAATGACGGGATACCGAGGGGTTAGGGAATGTTTAGTGGCATCGTTGCTGACATCGGCACAATCATTCGCGTTGAAGATGGCGCTAGCGGACTGCGCCTGACTGTTTCTACCGACAAACTCGGTCTTGATGAAGTGCAACTGGGCGACAGCATTGCCGTGAATGGTATTTGCCTCACCGTTGTAAAAGTTAATGGCAAGACATTTACCGTAGATGTTTCAGAAGAAACGCTGAGCTGCACCACGGGCTTGAAAAAACAGGGGGCGCGTGTCAATCTGGAAAAAGCTCTACGGCTGTCTGATAGATTGAATGGTCATCTGGTAAGTGGCCATGTTGATGGCGTGGGTGAGGTGGTATCTGTCACAGCGCTGGGTGAAAATCGCAAGCTCTGTGTGCGAGTACCGCAGATTTTGGCGAAATATATCGCCGTGAAAGGCTCGATCACGATCAACGGTGTGAGTCTGACCGTGAACGATGTGGACGCAGACTCGTTCAGCGTGAATTTAATTCCGCACACGCTGGCTGTAACTATGCTGGACGAACTGAGTGCAGGCTTAAAAGTGAATCTGGAAATTGATTTGCTAGCGCGTTATGTGGAACGCATGATGATGGAACGCAATATGGACGGAAAATGATAAAAAGCATTGCAAAAATAAACGACATCATCGCTGAAATCCGCGCCGGGCGGATGGTGGTGCTGATAGATGAAGAAGACCGTGAGAACGAGGGTGATCTGTTGTTTGCCGCAGAATTTGTTACGCCGGAAAAAATAAACTTCATGGCCAAACACGGGCGCGGGTTGATTTGTCTGACGCTGACCGAGGCACATTGCAAGCAACTCAATTTGCCATTAATGGTGAGCAACAATGGCTCGCCGCTGGGTACTAATTTCACCTTATCTATCGAAGCGGCCAGCGGTGTGACCACGGGCATTTCTGCCGCCGATCGAGCGCGCACGGTGCAGGTGGCGGCGGAAAAAAATGCCAAGCCTGCCGACATTGTGCAGCCGGGACATATATTTCCGCTGCGGGCGCAGAATGGTGGAGTGCTGGTGCGCGCCGGGCATACCGAGGCCGGATGTGATCTGGCGCAGTTAGCCGGGTTAACGCCAGCGGCGGTGATTTGCGAAATTCTCAAGGACGATGGTGAGATGGCGCGCCTGCCGGATTTGATTGAATTTGCCAAGCTGCATGGATTGAAAATAGGCACGATTGCCGATTTGATCGAGTACCGCAGTCAAAATGAAAAGTTGATCGAGCGTGTGGCGCGGCGCTCGGTGCAGACTGCATATGGCACTTTTGAATTGACTATCTATAAAGACAAAACCACGCAATGCACACACCTTGCTTTGGTCAAGGGCAACATTCAACCGCACACGGAAACCTTGGTGCGTGTGCATGAGCCGCTGTCCGTGCTAGATTTTTTGGAACAGGCCAGCTACCAAAATTCGACCAGCGTGCATGATGCCTTGTTGAAAATAAGCGGGTCTACTAGCGGGGCGCTGGTGTTGCTGCACCGCAATGAGACATCGAACGAATTGTTGATGCGTGCCGTAGCAACGCCGGAAGCGCATCACGTCGCCCAATGGGATGCGCGCAATTATGGTATCGGAGCGCAAATTCTGCGCGACCTGAATGTTGGCAAAATGCGTTTGCTGGGAACGCCACGCAAGCTGCCCAGCATGATGGGGTTTGGGCTGAAGGTGGTGGGTTATGTGCAGGGACAGGAATGAGGAATAAATATGAAAGAAATTGAAAAAAATTTGAACGGTGTAGGCATGCACATCGGTATTGTGCAAAGCCGTTTTAACTCTCTAGTATGCGAAGGCTTGCTGGCAGCTTGCCGCGAGCAACTGGGGCTGCATGGTGTACGCGATGACGATATTACTTTGGTAACCGTTCCCGGCGCGCTGGAAATTCCGCTGTTGCTACAACGCATGGCGCAGAGTGGAGAGTTTGATGCGCTGATTGCGTTGGGTGCGGTGATACGCGGTGATACTTTTCATTTCGAAATCGTGGCCAATGAATCTGCGCGCGGTGTGAATGAGGCGCAGTTGCACTGTGGCATACCCATTGCCAACGCCATCTTAACGACCGACACCGATCAGCAGGCCGAGGGGCGCATGAATATCAAGGGTGCGGAAGCGGCATCGGTTGCCATCGAAATGGCCAATTTACTGAAAGAAATGAAATGAGTGAACAGGCAGCAAAGCTGCCCGCCAAAAGCACTCGTCGCCGCGCGCGCGAGCTGGCTATGCAAGGCATTTATCAATGGCGTTTGACTGGCGGCGACAAGGCGCAGATCGAAAAGCAGATACGTGAAGAAAAAGGCATGGGTCGCTATGATGCCGAATTTTTTAGCACCTTGTTGCTAGGTGCGCTGACCCAACATGCCGAGTTGGAAGCGGCACTGACGTTACACCTCGACCGTACCTTGAACGAACTCAGCCCAGTAGAATTTTCCGTGCTTATGCTAGGTGCGTATGAACTGCTACATCATCCCGAAATCCCCTTGCGAGTGATTATTAACGAGGCCGTGGAACTGACTAAAACATTTGGCGGTGCTGATGGCCATAAATATGTAAACGGTGTGCTGGATAAAATGGCTACGCGGGTGCGGGCAGGCGAGGCGCGTGTCTGAATTCGATTTAATCCGCCGTTTTTTTACTCGCCCATCGCCTAGCGCCGTGCTGGGAGTGGGAGATGATGCGGCGTTGTTGCGCCTTGGCAGTGGCATGGAGTTGGCGGTATCCACCGATATGCTGGTCAGTGGCACACATTTTTTTCCCGATACCGATCCTTTTTTGTTGGGGCATAAAACTCTGGCGGTGAATCTCTCTGATATGGCGGCAATGGGCGCGCAACCGCGTTGGGCAACGCTGGCCTTGGCGCTTCCTGAAGTCAATGAAACGTGGCTGCAAAAATTCAGCGACGGTTTTTTTTCCTTGGCTGAGCAATATGGTGTGGAGTTGGTCGGCGGTGATACCACACGCGGCTCGCTCAATTTGTGTGTGACCATTATGGGCGAAGTGCCGCAAGGCGCAGCGTTACGCCGTGATGGAGCGCAGGTCGGGGATGATATTTGGGTGTCCGGGAAATTAGGCGATGCGGCGCTGGCATTAGCGCATTTGCGTAAAGAGGTTCAATTGTCAGCGGAAAATTTTTCTGCTTGTGCCTTGGCCTTGCACCTTCCTCAGCCGCGTGTGGCGCTGGGTTTGGCGCTGCGCGATGTGGCGCATAGTGCGATTGATATTTCGGATGGATTGCTAGCTGATTTGGGGCATATTCTGCAATGTTCGCGACTGGCCGCTCAGATTCAGTTTGATTTGTTGCCACTTTCTGATGCACTGCATACCCTCTCCCGCGCTGACGCGCACCCCTCCCCCGCTCGCGGGGGAGGGGCTGGGTTAGCCAGGCGCTGCGCCTTGTCCGGTGGCGACGACTACGAACTATGTTTTACTGCGCCTATTGTTCAACGCGCTGAGATTAAAAAAATAGCGCAATATCTGGACGTGCCGTTAACCTGCATCGGGTCTATTGTGGCGAACAATGGCGTGGCAGGCAGTGGCTGCGTTGTGCAAGCTGCGGATGGCAGTGTGATTAATAACGAGGTGTCGGGCTATGACCATTTCTGCTAAGTTGCGCGTACAACCTACCGGGCAATTTATTCTCAGCCATCCGGCACATTTTATTTCCTTTGGTTTTGGCAGTGGGCTGTCACCGCGTGCGCCGGGTACGGTCGGCACATTGTTTGCCTTGCCTTTGTACTGGACTATCGCGCCGCAACTGAGCGATGAGATGTTTATTATTTTTCTGATAGTAGCGTTCGCTGTCGGGGTATGGGCGTGCGAAAAAACAGGCAAGGCGCTGGGCGTGGCAGATTACGGCGGCATGGTGTGGGACGAGATCGTGGCTTTTATGCTGGTGTTATTTTTTACGCCGAGCGGTTTTTTTTGGACGCTGTTGGCATTCTCGCTATTCCGTTTTTTTGACATCGTTAAACCGCAGCCCATCCGTCACTTTGACCGAAACTGGCATGGCGGCCTAGGCGTGATGTTTGATGACATTCTGGCGGCAGGTTATACGCTGCTGTGTCTGGCAGCGATTAAAAGTCTGCTGCCATGAGAGTGTCCTGGCTGATTTTATTTTTAATCAGCACAACTTGCCCGGCACAGGCCGAAGAATTTTTTGGCGAGGCCATCACCGTATTGGATGGCGATACCATTTTAGTTACGCGGGGAAACAACCCGCCAATTAAAGTGCGCTTAGCGGATATAGATGCGCCAGAAAAGGCACAAGACTATGGCGCGGAGTCGAAAGAATCGTTGCTGAAAATGGTGCTGCATCAACAAGTAAAAATCAGCAGCAAGGCAGTAGATGACTATGGTCGGCTGGTGGCAGATATTCGTGTCGGCGAGTTGAATGTTAATCACGAGCAAGTGCGGCGCGGCATGGCATGGAATTTTTCTCGCTTTCGCAGCAGCCGCGAACTGGCAGATTTGCAACGCGAGGCGCAGCAAGCCAAGCGTGGATTGTGGGCGGGAGAATCGGCTGTTGAGCCGTCAAAATGGCGCAAGCAACATCCCGCTGCTTGGCCACTGCCGAGTGTCACCCCCTTACCTCCTCCGGCTGTATCCGATGCCGCCCTTAGACCAATCTCAGGACAGACCTGTAGCAAGACGCGCTGCGCGCAGATGACCTCATGTGAAGAAGCCAAACATTATTTGACTGCGTGTGGTGTGCAGACACTGGATGGTGATAAAGACGGCGTGCCATGCGAAAGATTATGCCTGCCGATTGTGCAGCTAGGGCAATGAGCGAAACCACAAACAATGGATTGTCGTTAATACCCCTCACCCATCGGGTAAACATTGAGAATGTGTGAAGCCTGCGTCTTCGCTGTGTTCTCTGTGGCTTGAACTGCGATTTTTAGGATGAATCTAGGATTATTAAGCCCTGCGCCAGGTCGTATCTAACGCACTATCTTCTAGCACTATGCCCGCGTCCAGCAACGCTTTACGAATGCGGTCGGATTCGGCGTAGTTTTTGGATTTTTTCGCTGCGCTACGCGCTTCGATCTGCGCAGCGATTTGCAGTTCACTCATGCCAGCAGCAGATCCACCTTGCAAAAATTCAATCGCGGGGCGTTGCAATAAGCCCAGCGTAGCCGCTAACGATTTAAGCTGTGACACAAGGTGCGGGGCAGCAGTTTTGTTCACTTCGTTGGCCAATTCAAATAAAACGGCTACC
>JANONO010000360.1:0-2057 GCA_031420875.1 Gallionellaceae bacterium
AAATTCCCTTGAGTAGCAAGGACAATCCCCCAAGGCACGTTGGATAAAACCACTGGATTCCCGCCTGCGCGGGAATGACGGACTTTTAGAGGTGTCCTACAGTTATCTGCTTCTTATGCGCCAGAGATAGCCGAGCATCAAAAAAGGCAGGACAAACGCGATGGTTTGCGACAGGCCGTTGTAGTTGAGCAGGTGACCGTACTTCCATTGATACAAACGCATGGTAGCAGAAGGCATACGGCTTTCCAGCACCCCGTGCGCCAGCACCAGGTAAGTCAGCGCAACCCCTGCCGCAGTCCACAACAGTTGGGTGCGTGGTAGCCGGGTAGCAGCGGCCAATAACAGCATGCCGACAAAAATTCCAAACACAGCCTCGCTGTTCAGCCACAACAGCAGCGCCCAGGATTTAAGCAGCAAGGCGGCGGTAACGAATTTGGCCAGCGCCACGACGCACAGCACCATCAACAGCGCATTCACCGCATGGCGACGCTGGCGCAGCAGGGTCAGCAGCAACATCCCCAGCATCAGCAGATTGAGCGCCACCGCCACACTTTCCAGCCAGCGGAACGGTTCGGGTTGCACTGCCGCGAAAGGCACACGCGCTACCTTGCTGATGAATACGTTGCCCAGCATCGGCAACGAAGGATTGATCTGGGCAAATATCCAGAGCGCTGCCAGCGACAGCCCCATATTTCTGTTGCTGCCAGCCTGGAACAGGTGCAGGCGGCGGTGAGCCAAATAATCCTTGAACCATGGGTGGGGCGCTATGCTGACTGCAAGCAGCGCGCCCAGCAACGCGCCGCTGCTGTTGGTGAGCAGATCGAGATTGGAGCTAATGCGGGTCGGTAAATACATCTGCACATATTCCATCGTGGCGGAAAGCGCCACTCCCCCCAGCGCTGCCAGCCACACACTGGTCAGCGCTTTGCAACGGGTGCGCAGCGTCAGTCCCAGCAGCAGGCCGAAGGGTAGATAGGCAAGCAGATTGGCGGCAACATCAAACCAGGTGAATTTCAGCAACGGCGTAGCCGCCAGCACGGCAGAAAATTCCAGCCCCATATCCCGCCAGCCGGAGAACGGTGACAGGCTGGCATAGATGATGAACAGCGCATAGGCTGCGGTCAGGTAGGAGCGCAGACGGACGCGGGGAAGAATGGCGGGAGTTTCATTCATGGTTGCAACAACGGATACACAAAAAGACCAATAATGGCCGCTCCGATCACGATGACCGGCTCCTTGAATTTTTTGAACTTCCACAATAGCGCAACGGTGGCAACCGCCAGCAGAATGGTGGGTAAATCAATGATAGATCGCTGCGCCAGCACAATCACCGAGCCGGTGATCGCGCCTATGGCCGCTGCCGTGACACCGTCAACAAAAGCAATTAGGCCGGGTAACTTGCCGTATTTTTTGAAGTAAGGCGCGGGAATAATGGTGAATAAATAACACGGCAGAAAAGTGGCGACTGCCGCCACGCATGCGCCCGACAATCCAGCCACCAGATAGCCGATGAAAGCGACAGTGATGACCACCGGGCCGGGGGTAATCATGGCCACGGCAACCGCATCTACAAATTGTCTTTCGGTCAGCCAGTGATGCTCGGTCACCACGCCACCATATAAAAAAGGCACAATGGCCAATCCCGATCCGAATACGAACGCACCAGCCTTGGCAAAAAATAGGCCGATCTGCGTAAGCAAACCGACATCCATGCTGCCGAACCAAGCGCCAGCCGTAGGCACCTGGGTGACGGCAAATGCATTCAGGCCACTTTTATTGAGCCATTTGGGCGGCGCGCGCCAGAACCATACGACTATTCCAGCTAGTAGAAACATCCAGGCCATTTCAGATTCGGTAACGACCGTAACGATGGCCAACAACAAATAAATCGCCCACAGCAATTTATCTTTGCCGATGCACTTGACCGTAAGCTTGTGCGCACTGATGGCGATTATGCCGATGACCGCTGCACCGACACCGTAAAATACCGCCTGCATCCACTGGATACCGCCGAAGCGTACATAAGCCCAGCCCAGTGCCAGCACCATCAGAAACGA
>JANONO010000361.1:0-3514 GCA_031420875.1 Gallionellaceae bacterium
TGACATGGTTCAATCCTTGAATTAAAAAGTTAAAGTTTGGGTTGTTCGGGCGTGCAGGCGGTAATATTCAGCGCATGAATTTCGTGCTTCATCATCTCTCCCAGCGCTGAATATATCATACGGTGCCGCGCCAAGGTAGGCTGGCCAACAAACTGCACCGATACAATTTTGAGCACGTAATGCCCCCCGCCATCGCGCGCGCCCGCATGTCCTGCATGCTTGTGGCTGTCGTCGGTAATTTCAATCTGAGTGGGTTGCAATACCGTCAGCAGCGAACGCATTTTTTCCATTCTGCTTATCATGCCGGGAAGGTTTTCTTGAACGGCTTGACCGCGACTTGTGCATATACTCCTGCGGTCACATAGGGATCAGCCCGCGCCCATATTTCAGCTTCTACTAACGTGGAAAACTCTGCGACGATCAGACTGCCGGTGAAACCTGCGGCTGCTGGATCAACGGCATCTACAGCGGGAAATGGGCCGGCCAGTATCAGCCGTCCTTGTTCTTGCAAAGCTTGCAGCCGGGCGATATGTGCCGGGCGCGCTGCCAAGCGTTTTCCCAAGCTGTCAGCTACATCTTGACCGACGATGGCATATAACATCAGATTACCCCCTTATCCTCATTTGAATATTTTGCCAGTGCCATAGCTTGCAACAGGATGAACACAAACATTATGCTGGTTGCACCAAAGAGCTTGAAATTAACCCAAGCCTCAATGGAAAAGTTAAATGCCACATACAGATTAATAACGCCCAGCACAGTAAAAAATATACACCAACTCAGATTAACTCGACCCCACACTGCATCGGGCAGCCTGAGTTTTTCTTGTAACAACTGACGGATAAAATTTTTCTTGAATAGCAGATTGGAAAGCAGCAAGGTGGCTGCAAGTATCCAATATAGAACAGTCGGTTTCCATTTTACAAAAGTATCATCATGCAGCAGCAACGTCGCACCGCCGAGCACGGTGATTATGGAAAAGCTCACCCACAACATGGTATCCACTTTGCCATGATGCCATTTCACCCACACGATCTGGATCAAGGTTGCGACGATGGCCGCAGCAGTCGCAAACAGAACAGGTAATTGCTTGGGGTCAACCAAATAACCGATAGCGCTTGCCCACGCCTGCGCCATATCTGGATTGCTGCCGGCCAGCTTGAAAACGATAAAGAATAAAATAACAGGAAATATATCGAATAGTGTTTTTTTCATAACAGATGAAGATATGCGGATTAAAAATTAAAGTTTACTTTCTGTCGAGCGTGAGCGCGGCAGAGTTGATGCAGTAGCGCAAACCACTCGGTTCGGGGCCATCGTCAAACACATGGCCGAGATGCGCGCTGCAGCGGCCACACAGAACTTCCGTGCGCTGCATACCATGCCGCGTGTCAATTTTCTCAGTCACACTATCAGGCTGGCAGGGCTGCCAAAAGCTGGGCCAGCCGCTACCCGAATCGTATTTCACCACGGAGTCAAACAAGGCGTGGTCACAACACACACAGCGATACAGACCGCTGTCGTGGCAATCCCAATAACCGCCCGTAAAGGGCGCTTCCGTGCCGCACTGGCGACATATTTGATATTGCTCTGGAGTCAGTGCTTCGCGCCATTCTGCATCTGTTTTTTGTAACTTTTCAATCATAGAACGCCTGGTCAGCCATAGAACAACTGGTCAATCACAGAACTTCCCCGGCATGATCTGCCAGGCGTGAGCGCTCGCCGCGCTGCAAGGTGACATGCCCGCTGTGCTGCCAACCCTTGAAACGATCCACCACATAGGTCAAACCAGAACTGCCTTCGGTGAGATAGGGCGTGTCAATCTGCGCGATATTTCCCATGCACACCACTTTGGTGCCGGGGCCGGCGCGCGTAATCAAGGTTTTCATTTGCTTGGGCGTGAGGTTTTGCGCTTCATCAATGATTAAATATTTCTTGAGGAATGTACGACCGCGCATGAAGTTAAGTGACTTGATTTTGATGCGCGAACGAATCAAATCGCGCGTGGCGGCGCGTCCCCACTCGCCCCCCTCATCGTCTGATTTATTGAGCACATCCAAGTTGTCGTCCAACGCACCCATCCACGGTGACATCTTCTCTTCCTCGGTGCCGGGCAGAAAACCAATATCTTCACCCACGGGCACGGTGACGCGGGTCATAATTATTTCCGAATATATTTTATGTTCCAGCGTTTGCATCAAGCCTGCGGCCAGCGTCAGCAAGGTCTTGCCAGTGCCAGCTTGGCCGAGCAAGGTGACGAAATCAATTTCTGGATTCATCAGCAGATTGAGCACAAAACTCTGCTCGCGATTTCTGGCAGTAATGCCCCAAATAGCATTTTTGCTGTGCGTGTAGTCAGTCAACGTACGCAGCATGGCGCTGTTGCCATTTTGTTCTGTGACTACAGCATAAAACGGATTGTCGCCACTTTCCTGATAGACAAATTGGTTCACCAACAAATCGCGGCACAGCGGCCCTTGAATATCATAAAAGGTATGCTCACCTTGCAAGCCGGACTTCATATCCTTGCCATGCTTATCCCAAAAATCTGGCGGCAATGGCAACACACCGGTGTAAAGCAGATCAGTATCTTCCAGTACCTTGTCATTAAAATAATCCTGCGCATCCAAGCCCAGCGCCCGCGCTTTGATACGCATGTTGATGTCTTTGCTGACCAGAATCACCGTGCGTTTCGGCACTTGATTGTGCAAATACATCACCACGCCGAGGATGGCGTTGTCGGCTTTGCCATTGGCAAAATTCTTCGGCAGCTCTTGGTTTATGAACTGGGTTTGCAGGAACAGGCGGCCAGTGGCAGCCCTGTTGTTTTCGGTCTGCAACGAGACCCCCTCCTCTATATTCTGCGTGCCCTCGCTGATCAGGCCATCGAGAAAGCGGCTGGTTTGACGGGCGTTGCGCGCCACTTCAGTCATGCCTTTTTTGTTGTTATCTAATTCTTCTAGCACAAACATCGGCAAGTAGATGTCGTGTTCCTCAAAACGAAACAAGCTGGTGGGATCGTGCATTAGCACATTGGTATCCAGCACAAAGAGTTTGGTTGCAGTAGTTTTATGGGTGGACATATTATTCCTTACGGGCTGAGAGTCTGGATGAATTGTAATACTTCTTGGGCATGGCCGTCTGCTTTCAGGCCACGCCATTCGCGGCATAGCACACCACGCTGGTCGAGCACGAAGGTGCTGCGATCAATGCCACGCACTTGCTTGCCATACATGTTTTTAATTTTGAGTACGCTGAACAGTTGACATGCTGTTTCTTCGGCATCAGACAACAGGGCAAACGGCAAGCTGAATTTTGTTTTGAAATTTTCATGCGACTTGATGCTGTCACGCGAAATACCCACCACTTCGCAGCCCGCCTTTTGAAAATCGGGATATAGGTCACGGAACTGCGTACTCTCAGTGGTGCAGCCCGGCGTGTTGTCTTTCGGGTAAAAATAAATCACCAGCATTTTGCCGCGCACATCAGAGAGCTTGAAGTTTGCTCCGCCAGT
>JANONO010000362.1:0-9021 GCA_031420875.1 Gallionellaceae bacterium
GTGCAAATAAAATAGTGAACGACGTGCCCACAACCTGTGCGGCGGTTCATTCAACACCTGTGCCGCTCGCCGATACAAGGGATGCCTGTTGTGTAGCGCTTTATAGCTCAACGATTTACGTTTAACCAAGTGGTGTGCGAACAGCACTGCACCCAACGGCTTGTTGCCCAGCGTACGCAAAGCAGACCATGTTCCACGCAAATGTATGCGGGCAAGCGCGCTGTGTGCGAACACCACCGGGCTATTGTCAGCGTACAGAAACACCTCGCGTGAGTAAGCGAGTTGCTGCGGTGCCACCCCCAATAGCGCTGCTTCGTCTAGCGCAATATGCGCCAGCCCGGAACGCACTCCACGCACTTCAAATTGCGTACAGCGTTGTTGTATGCGCTGCGTCAAAGAGCCGCGGTCGCGTAGCCACGGGGCGAGGTCAGTCGAACAATTCAATAATGCCCCATTCCAAAATTTGTCTGTTTTGTTTTTTTTAGGCATGTAAGTAATCATGTTTGTTGGCCATCCAACGTTGCAAATGCGCCCGCGCTGCCTCTGGAAAATCGCGCAGCAGCTCATCTGCGACTTGCCGTGCTTGATGCAACAGGTCTTCGTCCGCGCTGATATCAGCGAAACGCAACATTGCTACACCGCTTTGGCGCGCACCGAGCAATTCTCCGGGGCCGCGCAATTTCAAATCTTGTTGCGCGATAACGAAGCCGTCATTACTCTCAAAAATAATCTTGAGGCGCGCTCTGGCCAATTCAGAAAGCGGGCGCTGATAGAGCAGGATACACAGACTCTGCGCTGCACCGCGCCCCACTCTGCCACGTAATTGGTGCAGTTGCGCCAACCCCATGCGCTCGGCATGATCTATCACCATCAAGCTGGCATTAGGCACATCTACGCCCACTTCGATAACGGTGGTGGCAACCAGTAATTGCAATTCTTTGGCTTTGAAGGCCGCCATTACCCGCGCTTTTTCAGCGCTGTCCAATTTGCCATGAACCAAACCCACATTCAGATCGGGGAATGTTTCGGTGAGCAGTTGATACGTTTCCAGCGCGGTTTGCAATTGCAGTGTTTCTGATTCGTCTATTAGCGGACAGACCCAATAGGCTTGCTGCCCGGCCATGCAGGCGGCGCGCACTCTGGCGATGACTTCGTCGCGGCGTTCATCGCTGACCAATTTAGTAATCACTGGTGTGCGCCCTGGAGGAAGTTCATCTATTACCGACATCTCCAAATCAGCGTAGTAGCTCATGGCCAAGGTGCGTGGGATGGGAGTTGCGCTCATTATTAGCTGATGCGGTTCTTTCCCATTTTCTTTGCCTTTGTTACGGAGCGCCAAGCGTTGTTGCACGCCGAATTTGTGTTGTTCATCTACGATTACCAAGCCCAATTTATGAAAGCTGATTTGCTCTTGAAACAACGCGTGAGTGCCGATGGCAAACATGGTTACACCACTAGCGATTTGGTCGGCGACAAGTTGTTTTTCTTTTTTCTTCTGACTGCCGGACAAGCGCTGCGGCACGATGCCCAAGGGCTTTAACCATTCTTGTAACTTGAGGTAATGTTGTTCGGCTAGTATCTCGGTCGGTGCCATCAATGCAATCTGATACCCATTTTCGATAGCCTGTAATGCGGCCAATGCCGCAACGATAGTTTTTCCGCTGCCCACATCTCCCAGCAGCAAACGCTGCATGGGATGAGGCCGCGCTAGGTCGTGACTTATTTCGGCAAAACAGCGCTGTTGTGCATCGGTTAAAGAAAACGGCAACGCTTGTTTCAAGCGTGTGGTTAAGCCTTGCTGCGCCGCTAGCGTTGGCGCGCCGCGCTGACTACGTTCGTTATGGTAGGCACGCATTGATAGTTGTTGTGCCAACAACTCATCAAACTTTATCCGCCGCCAAGCCGCATGGTTGCGCTCTTCCAGCGCACTGGCGGCAATATCTGGAGTAGGATTATGTAATAGCCGAATGCTGTTAGCGAAGCTGGCCAAGCCCAATTTTTGCAACAGCAGCTCGGGCAAGGTGTCGTTGAGTGATACCGATTCCAGCGCGTTAAAAATCAGCTTACGCAAAGTGCCTTGCGCCAACCCCGCCGTAGTCGGATAAATCGGTGTGAGGCTTTGTTGCAGCGGGGTTTCATCGTTTACGGCGCTGCATTTCGGATGCACCATCTCCAAGCCGTAAAAGCCCATGCGTATCTCGCCTATGGCGCGGATTTGATTGCCGATGGCCAGTTGTTTTTGTTGGCTGGGATAGAAATTCAAAAAACGTAAATTCAGTTCACCGCTTTTGTCCTCCACACGACAAACCAGGGTGCGGCGCGGACGAAACAAAATTTCGCTGTGATTAATCGTGCCTTGCACTAACACCACCTGCCCTTGTTGCGCGGAAGCAATGGGCGTTAGATGGGTTTCATCCTCATAGCGCAGTGGTAAATGTAGCAACAGGTCAACACGGTGATGGATGCCTAGCTTAGCCAGCTTGGCCAGCGTAGCGGGCGAGATTTTGCTTGCTTGCACAATCTGGCTGCGAGATTAGTCTTGTAACATCAGTATGCCATCCATTTCCACCAGCGCATCACGCGGCAAGGCTGACACGCCGACTGCTGCTCGTGCCGGATAAGGCTGGCGAAAATAAGTGGCCATGATTTCGTTTACCTTGGCAAAATTTTTCAAGTCGGTCAGATAAACATTGAGCTTGACCATGTCCTCCATACTGCTGTCAGCCGCCCCGGCCACGGCACGCAGATTTTGAAAAACACGGTGGATTTGTTTGTCTATCCCTTCTGCCATACGCATGGTGCCGGGGTCTAGGCCGATCTGGCCAGATAAATATACGGTGCCATCAATTTGAATGGCTTGCGAATAAGTGCCTATGGCAGCGGGTGCGTCAGGGGTTTGTATTACTTTTTTATTGGGCATGTTGGACTCCCTATTTAAGGTGAGAAAATAGCTGGTGGGGCGATGGGACTTGAATCCACTACCTTCGCATTGCGAACGCGACGCTCTCCCAGATGAGCTACATCCCCGTAAGAATTGCGGCGGCTACCGGCATTCTGACTTCCGGCATTATGGGAGGTGCTATTCCGGCGATGCGATAAAAATATTCCAAGTTACTCAAGTCGTCGAATACCGCTTCTGCGCCTGTAAAATCTTGTTCGCGGGTGTAGTCATTGGTCGTGATAATTGTTTTTATGCCCGCAGCGAGGCTGGAGTGTAGACCATTTTCAGAGTCTTCCAGTGCAATGCAATCCGCTGCGTTTAGTTTCAATTTGTCCAATACCCAATCATAAATATCGGGTGCAGGTTTTTTTTGCGGCACGATGTCGCCACAGCCGATAACTTCAAATAGCGCTTCGCCATTTAGGCCCAATCCATTTTGGAGTAGCGCAGTCACGTTTTCTGGTGAAGTGGTGGTGGCTATGGCAAGCCTCAAACCGGATAGTCTGGCTTCATCTATCAATCGTTTGATATTGGTGCGCAAAGGGATGCGTCCCTCATGCAACATGGCGGTGTAATGCCGAGTTTTAACGAGATGCAGATTTTTAACAAAGCCTTCGTAGTCAGCTGGCTTTTTAAAATCACCTAGGTAATTTTGTACAAAGGATTTTATTCTCTCCTTGCCGCCTGTAACTTTAAGCAACTTGCCATACAGTGCCACATCCCAATTCCAATCGAGATTATTTTCTGCAAAGGCTTTATTGAATGAAACGCGATGTGCTTCTTCTGTGTCGGCCAGCGTACCGTCCACGTCAAAAATAATGGCTTTAATTTTCATGTCAGTTGCAAGCAAAGTTATACATCAAGATTTTTTACGCCCAGAGCGTTTTGCTCAATAAAGGCACGGCGCGGCTCAACTACATCTCCCATGAGCGTGGTAAAAATTTCGTCCGCCGCGATCATGTCTTCAATTTGTACCCGCAAAAGAATACGGTTAGTCACATCCATCGTGGTTTCCCATAGTTGGGCTGGGTTCATTTCTCCCAAGCCCTTGTAGCGTTGGATGCTGATCCCGCGCTTGGCTTCTTCCAGCAACCATTCTATGGCTTGCTTGAAATCACTTACCGGTTTTTTCTGTTCGCCACGTTTTATAAATGCGCCCTTGCCTAATAGATCACCCAGTGCATGTGCCGTTTGTTTGATCTGGGCAAAATCTCCGCCATGCAGAAAACTTTTTTCGATATGGCTCACATAAAAATTTCCATGGAAGCGTTTTTCTAAACGTAAACGGTTTTCATCATTTGCTGGATTCACCTCTGCTTTTACCGTCAACCCTACACCACAAACCGCTTGTAAACGTGCCGCACTTTGCGTTGCTTGCTCGGCATTGTCTAACTGAATATCTGGCTGTTTGAGCATGGCATGTAATGCTTCCGGTGCGATCACTTGCGACAAACGACTAATCACGGCCTCCGCCAGGAAGTATTCTTTTGCCAAATGTTCCAGCGTTTCTCCCTTAAGTACGGGTGTTTTTTCATTTATGTGCAACTCGGCATCTACCAGCGCAAAACTAAGCAGGTAGTTTTTCATTTCATGGTCATCTTTCAGATAACGCTCAT
Source organism: Gallionellaceae bacterium (assembly GCA_031420875.1). Taxonomy (GTDB): domain Bacteria; phylum Pseudomonadota; class Gammaproteobacteria; order Burkholderiales; family Gallionellaceae; genus Nitrotoga. Next base: position 4,558 of record JANONO010000362.1, read on the forward strand.
TTTTGCCTTGCTTGATTTTATACAGCGGAGGTTGTGCGATATAAATATGGCCACGCTCAACCAACTCCGGCATCTGGCGATAGAAAAATGTAAGCAACAAAGTACGAATGTGCGCGCCGTCCACATCGGCGTCGGTCATAATAATAATGCGGTGATAGCGCAGCTTGTCGGCGTTGTATTCTTCCTTGCCGATACCGGTTCCTAACACGGTAATCAGCGTAGCAATTTCCTGTGAAGAAATAAGCTTCTCAAAGCGCGCACGCTCAACATTTAATATCTTGCCCTTGAGCGGCAAGATCGCTTGAAACTTGCGGTCTCGTCCCTGCTTGGCCGATCCGCCGGCAGAGTCTCCCTCAACCAGATACAACTCGGACAGTTTGGGATCTTTTTCTTGGCAGTCCGCCAATTTTCCAGGTAGCCCCATGCCGTCCAGTATGCCTTTACGGCGCGTGAGCTCTCTTGCTTTGCGCGCAGCTTCGCGGGCGCGGGCGGCATCAATAATTTTTCCAACTATCAATTTGGCATCATTGGGTTTTTCCAATAAAAATGCTGCTAATTGTTGACTGACCACCTCTTCAACCATGGGACGAATTTCTGAAGAAACTAATTTATCTTTAGTCTGCGATGAAAATTTTGGGTCGGGAAGTTTGACCGAAAGAACGGCGGTCAACCCTTCGCGCATATCGTCGCCCGTTGTTTCTACCTTAGCTTTTTTGGCAAAATCTTCGGATTCAATATACTGGTTTAGGGTGCGCGTCATAGCTGTACGCAACGCCGTCAAATGTGTTCCGCCATCGCGCTGCGGAATGTTGTTGGTAAAGCATTGCACTGTTTCTTGGTAGGAATCATTCCACTGCATAGCGATTTCGGCGGTGATTCCGTCTTTTTCGACGCAACTGTGAAATATGGTGGGGTGTAATACTTTTTTGCTTCGGTTCATGTATTCCACGAAACCCTTCACGCCACCCGTGAATGCAAAGTGTTCTTCTTTGCCATTGCGTTTATCTATTAGCGATATTTTCACACCATTATTCAAAAAAGATAGTTCGCGCAAACGCTTTGCCAAAATATCAAAATGAAATTCAACCAGGCCAAACGTTTCTTTGCTTGGCAAAAAATGTACTTCTGTGCCGCGCTTATCCGTGTTACCGATCACCTTCAACGGTTCTACCGGTTCGCCCAAACGAAACTCCATATGATGGACTTTTCCTTCTCTGCGTATAGTCAGGTGCAACCACTCGGATAGTGCGTTGACCACGGATACGCCTACACCATGCAAACCGCCAGAAACCTTATAGGAATTGCCATCAAACTTTCCGCCTGCATGCAGCACGGTCATAATGACCTCTGCTGCCGAACGATTCTCTTCTTTGTGTATGTCGGTTGGAATACCGCGCCCATTGTCCGATACGCTGATTGAATTATCTGGGTGTATGGTCACCGAAATTTCATTGCAGTGTCCGGCTAGCGCTTCGTCAACCGCGTTATCAACAGCCTCAAATACCATGTGATGCAAGCCGCTACCGTCGTTGGTATCACCAATGTACATGCCCGGGCGTTTTCTAACAGCCTCCAAACCCTTTAATACTTTAATACTGTCGGAATTGTATTCGGTCATTGTGTTCTTTCACTTTTAAAATGGGGTTTTGCTTTTAAATTCGCATAGGCATAACAACGTATTTAAATTCATCGTTGCCAGGCTCAGTTATTAAAATGCTGCTATTTGGGTCACCAAACGAAAATGTAGCCATTTGTTGAGTGCTGTTATTTAATCCATCTAATAAATAATTAACATTGAATCCGATGTCCAATGCCTCGCCATGATAATCAGTTTCCATATCTTCTTGCGCTTCTTCCTGCTCGCTGTTGCTGCTGATGATACGCAGATTTTTTTCTGTTAATACAAAACGTACACCCCTGAATTTTTCATTAGATAAAATGGCTGCTCGCTGTAGCGCTTGTAGTATGGCGATACGATCTAGCGTGAGGTGATTGATGTGTTTTGGAATAACTCTATCGTAATCAGGAAACTTTCCATCAATAATTTTCGATGTCAACGAAATATCAGAAAATTTTATTCTTGCTTGATTGTCGGAGATTTCGATGGTTGTTGTTTCTTCATTATCCGCAAGCAGCTTTACCAACTCATTGATGGTTTTTCTCGGCAATATAATTTCTCTTTTTTTGTTCTCGCTGTCTAATTTTGTGCTGGTATAGGCAAGTCTGTGGCCATCTGTAGCTATTAATTTCAAGTGCTGTCCATCTATTACCAAAAGCACACCATTCAAATAATAGCGAATATCTTGCTGAGCCATTGCATATTGAACCATACCTAATAGTTTTTTTAGTATGCCTTGTGGCAATTGAATTTTTTCAAGGAATTCACTTTTCTCCTGAATTTTTGGGAAATCTAGAGCGGGTAAGGTTTGTAAACTAAATTTGCTTTTGTTAACTTTTACAATTAGCCGATTTTCTTTAATATCTAAAGAAACTTTACTTTCTTCAGGCAACACTCTAAGAATATCCTGTAGTTTTTTAGCGGATACGGTTATCGCTTCTTTGGCTGATGCCTGAGTACCATCGGAAAACTGTGTTGTAAGTTGAATTTCTGAATCTGTTGCGACCATTGAAAATGACGTATCTGATTTTTCTATCAGTACATTGGATAAAATAGGCAGCGGTTGTTTACGTTCCACAATACCAATAACTGTTTGGAGTGACTTGAGCAAAGTGTTTTTTTCTATGTCTTTAATAAACATATTTATATATATCCTTTAAACAATAATAATAACTATTGATCAACACACCTTAAAACTATAATTATTATTTTATTTACAATCTGTTAGGTGTTTAATAAGTCTGTGTAATTTTACTGTTTTAACGGTAGCAATGATTGTGTAGAATTTAATTTTTTATGATTGTTTTATGAGTTATTAAGAATTTATTCATATGAAACTAACAACTAGTTTCGTAATGTTTGATTCAGTAAATTAAAGTCTGTATTTAGTGCTGAATCTATATTTCTCAGGCTTTCTATCGTTTTGCAAGCATACATAACGGTCGTGTGATCTCTTCCACCAAAAGCCGCGCCGATATCAGGCAAGCTGAATTGGGTGAGTTCACGCGCTAATGACATGGCAACTTGTCTGGGACGAGCGATAATTCGTGAGCGTTTTTTTGAGAGTAGATCAGAAATTTTAATTCGATAAAAATCAGCTACGGTTTTTTGTATATTTTCAATTGAAATTTGTTTGTTTTGTGAGGCTAATAAATCCTTTAGTGCTTCTTTAGCAAGCTCGATTGTGATCGCACGTTTATGGAATTTTGAATAAGCATCTATGCGTTTTAATGCGCCTTCTAGTTCCCGAATATTTGAACGTACATGCTTAGCAATAAAAAAAGCAACTTCTTCGCTGATTGGATGATTTGATAAAACCGCTTTTTGCAGCAAAATGGCCACACGCATTTCCAAACCCGGCGGTTCTATGGCTACTGTTAATCCCCAACTAAACCGTGAAGTCAGGCGTGGGGTCATTCCTGAAATTTCTTTAGGAAAGGTGTCGCAGGTAATGACTACCTGTTTATGTCCATCAATCAAGGAGTTTAGGGTGTAAAAAAACTCTTGTTGTGTACCCGGCTTATCTGCAATAAATTGAATATCGTCTATAAGTAACAAATCTAGGGAATTATAGAATTGTTTGAATTCATCAAATTTCTTTGTTTGAAATGCCTTTACTACATCCGATATATAGTTTGTGGCATGTACATAACAGATTTTTGCATGAGGATTTTCATGCTTAATATAATTTCCGATAGCTTGTATTAAATGGGTTTTACCTAAACCCACGCCACCATAAATAAATAAAGGGTTGTAGCTTGTTCCTGGTGTTTCGGCGACCTGTATTGCGGCTGAATGAGCTAACTGATTGGCCTTGCCCGTTACAAAATTATCGAATGACAACAAGGGATTTAATTTGTTTTGCCCTTTGCTGATTTTTTGTATAGGTTCTGGAGGTGCCGGTTTTGTATCAGGCGTTAAATTTGTTTTCTTAGGCGTGTGGGTATGTGAATTTTTTGCACCTATGCGTAATTCAAAGCTAGGTGCATTGGTAAGAAATGATTCTGCACGTTTGGATATTTCTGGGAGAAACCGTTCTTGAACTAATTTTAAAGTGAAGCTATTGGGCGCAGTTAGAGTAATCCGATCGCCATTTATTTCAAAAGCTAAAGGCTTAATCCAGGAGTTGTATTGTTGGGGCGGTAGGCTATCTTCAAAAAAATGAAGGCAGCTCTCCCACAGTGTTTTTTCCGACATGACTTTTGTATTAGTACAAATACCCTAAGCAGACATTCTACCCGCAAGATAGAAAGTTATCCACAGAAGATGGGCGTGTGAATAAAATGTTGGTGGACGACCTAAGTTTTGTGTAAGTAAATTTCGTTTTTGCCCGTCTTTTTGTACAC
>JANONO010000363.1:0-7442 GCA_031420875.1 Gallionellaceae bacterium
TGATCAGGCTGCGCCCAATCCGGCATTTGATTCTCAGCAGGAGGAGGAATTATGGCTGGTTGATATGCCTCGCCGCCTTGAAAAACGCATACCGAATGCAACCCATCGCTTGGATTTTCTTAAAACCGTACATTATGAAGCCAAGCGTGCAGGACTGGATCCGCTGATGGTGTTGGGCTTAATAGAGGTAGAAGCGGGCTTTAGGAAATATGCCGTATCCCGTGTGGGTGCGCGCGGCTACATGCAGGTCATGCCGTTTTGGGTCAAGGAAATTGGCGAGCGTGAAGATAACCTATTTCATCTCCGCACCAACTTACGTTATGGCTGCACCATTCTGCGCCACTATATAGACAAGGAAAAAGGCAATTTATACCGTGCGCTGGGACGCTACAACGGCAGCTTGGGCAGACCCGAATACCCCAATTTGGTGCGCGCTGCTTGGCGGAAATATTGGACTACCACCCCGGTGAGTTATTCCAAACAAAGCCGGACACCAGACTCGATTCGTTAAGTGAGGTTTGGGGGCATCCCTATTTTTTTTTGCGCTGCATATACGCCTCTATGCTTTTGCGAGTGATGATGCCAGCGTGATAACTCACCTGCTTGCCAGTTGGGTCATATAAGTACGAAACCGGCAAACCCTCAACCTCACCGATTTGAGCCGCCATTTTATAATCGCCCAACACGATAGGATAAGTAATCTCGTTTACTTTAATAAAACTCAGCACTATTTTTTTAGCCGAGGCAGCATCCAAAGATATGCCTATGACCACCAAATCCTTATCCTTATGCGCATCATGCAAACTAATGAGATCGGGAATTTCCTCTAGGCAAGGCGGACACCAAGTTGCCCAAAAATTTATCAGCACCCATTTGCCGCGATAATCAGATAATTTGTGTACCTTCCCTTTGGTGTCAGTCAGGGTAAATCCGGCCGCTGTCCCATTTAGTGCAAGCATCAGCAAGCAGGCCACTATGATCGTTCGTATCATTTTCATCAACATCCCTTCTGGTGCGGCGGCTATTCGCCGTGCAGTAACTGAAATACAATATACACAATGATACCCGACAAAGAAATATTAGTGCTGTATTACAGCCAACACGGCGCAGTGCAGCAGATGGCGCAATTGGTAGCGCGTGGCGTGGAGCAAGTTCCCGGCGCACGGGCACGACTGCGTACCGTACCCAAGGTTTCTGCTGTATGCGAGGCTACAGCACCTTCCATTCCCGACCAAGGCGCACCTTATGCAGAACTGCATGATTTGGAGCAATGTATAGGCGTAGCAATGGGTAGCCCCACACGCTTTGGCAACATGGCGGCAGCCATGAAGTATTTTTGGGATGGCACCAGCGCGCTGTGGATGCAACATGCTCTGGTAGGAAAACCTGCGGCTCTATTTACCTCAACCGGCTCTCAGCATGGCGGGCAAGAAAGTACACTGCTGTCCATGATGCTGCCGCTGTTGCACCACGGCATGGTCATAGTCGGCTTGCCCTACTCCGAGCCAGAACTTTCTACCACCCGCCAAGGTGGCACACCTTATGGTGCAAGCCATGTTGCCGGAATGGCGCATGACCAACCCATCAGCGAAGATGAAAAAAAATTGTGTATCGCGCTCGGCAAACGGCTGGCGCAGATTGCATTGAAACTAACTTAGCCACTGAACCGAGCCACTGAACCAATGATGACTTCTGCTGCATATATTGACCTTCCACCCTTATTAAGCGCGCAAGGCACAGTGCGCTTGCCCGGCTCTAAAAGCATTTCCAATCGCGTATTGCTGCTGGCAGCATTGGCTTCTGGCACTACTGAATTGCGTGACTTTCTGCAATCTGATGATACCGAACGTATGTTGGATGGCTTGCGAATTTTGGGTGTGAAAATAGAAGCCTTGGGCGAGAATGCTTATCGCGTCACAGGTTGTGACGGACATTTCCTGGTCAAGCAGGCGCAACTTTTTCTCGGTAATGCGGGCACAGCTTTTCGTCCCTTGACTGCGGTGTTGTCATTGATGAGCGGCCAGTATCAGTTGTCTGGTGTGCCACGTATGCACGAACGCCCCATTGGTGATTTGGTCGATGCACTACGCCAGTTGGGCGCGGACATACACTATGTAGGCAATGATGGATTCCCGCCATTAGAGATTCGTCCCGCAAAATTAAATGGTGCAAATCGAATTCAGGTGCGTGGTGATGTATCCAGCCAATATCTCACCGCCTTGCTGATGGCGCTGCCCTTGCTGAATGCCGAAACGACCATAGAGGTGACGGGTGAATTAATTTCCAAGCCCTATATCGCCATCACGCTGGCCATGATGGCGCGCTTTGGTGTGGCTGTGCTGAGCAATGACTGGCAAAGTTTTACGGTAGCCGCAGGCAGTCGCTATCGCTCACCTGGAATTATTCATGTGGAAGGTGATGCTTCTTCTGCCTCTTATTTTTTGGCGGCGGGAGCAATCGGCGGCGGGCCGGTGCGCGTCGAAGGCGTGGGGCGCGACAGTGTACAGGGTGATGTGCGTTTTGCCGAAGCCTTGCAGCTGATGGGCGCGCGAATTGAGATCGGCGAAAATTGGATCGAGGCGCGTGCACCAGAGCACGGCAAACTCAAGGCCATCGAACTGGATTGCAACCACATCCCCGATGCCGCAATGACGCTGGCCGTGGCTGCATTATTTGCAGATGGCACCAGCACGCTGCGTAACATTGCCAGTTGGCGCGTCAAGGAAACGGATCGCATACACGCCATGGCGACTGAATTACGAAAATTTGGTGCAACCGTAGAGGATGGCGCAGATTTTATTAGCATTACACCGCCCGCTATTGGCTACCCGCTACCCGCCACAAGCTCTGCAATTGACACCTACGATGACCATCGCATGGCCATGTGTTTCTCATTGGCCGCACTGGGCGGGGTGGGCGTACGCATCAATGATCCGCAGTGCGTCGCGAAAACTTTCCCGGATTATTTTGAGCGTTTTGCCTCAGTGGTACAAACCGTTCCAGTCATTGCCATAGATGGCCCATCTGCATCCGGCAAGGGAACCTTGGCACAGCTGGTCGCCGCGCAACTGGGCTTTCATTTTCTCGACAGTGGCTCGCTATATCGCTTGCTGGCACTATCGGCACAGCATCATGGCGTGGCGTTGGATGCAGAAAATGAGTTGGCCGAATTGGCAAAAAAAATGGACATTCGTTTTGAATGGTCGGATATATGGCTGGATGGTGAGCGCGTGGGGGAAGAGTTGCGCTCTGAGCAATGTGCCGCGATGGCCTCGCAAGTGGCGGTTCTGCCCAAGGTACGCGAGGCCTTGCTGGACAAACAACGTGCTTTTCGCCGTGCGCCTGGACTGGTGGCGGATGGCCGCGACATGGCGTCAATTGTATTTACTGACGCGGTGTTAAAGGTGTTCTTGACCGCAAGCGCTGAGGTACGTGCCGAACGGCGATATAAACAGTTGAAAGAAAAAGGAATGGGTGCTAGTATCGCAACCCTTTTGCAAGAAGTTCGTGCGCGCGATGAACGAGATTCCCATCGTAGCGTTGCCCCCTTGCAGCAGGCGCCGGGAGCAGGTTTGCTCGACACCACCGATTTGTCCATCGAGCAAACGGTGCAAGAAGTGCTAAACCGTTACCGCGCGTTGCAATAAACAAGCCCCGCTACGAGCCTCTCGTACGGGTTTTTAACCAACCCCCGCCAAAACGGGTTTGCCTTGGATATAAAATGAACGCCGCTATCGCTGAAAATAATCTGGAAAGTTTTGCCTCCCTCTTTGAAGAAAGCCTGACACGCAAAGAAATGCGCGCGGGTGAATTGATTACCGCACAAATCGTGCGCATAGATCATAACGTGGTCGTGGTGAATGCCGGCCTAAAATCTGAAAGTTTTATTCCCGTTGAAGAATTCTTCAACGCTGCCGGCGAGATTGAAGTCAAGCCCGGCGATTTCGTTACCGTGGCGATTGAATCGCTGGAAAACGGATATGGCGAAACAAAATTATCGCGCGAAAAAGCCAAACGCTTAGCGGCTTGGATAGACTTGGAAGTGGCAATGGAAGAAGGACGTATCGTCGAAGGATATGTCAGCGGCAAAGTAAAAGGTGGTCTGACCGCCATGGTCAACGGCATACGCGCCTTCCTGCCCGGTTCGCTGGTGGATATCCGCCCGGTCAAGGATACCGCTCCCTACGAAAACAAGACCATGGAACTCAAAATCATCAAGCTGGATCGCAAGCGTAACAACGTCGTTGTTTCGCGCCGCGCCGTGCTGGAAGCGAGCCAGGGTGCGGATCGCCAAGCCATCATGGAAAGCTTGAAAGAAGGTGCCATCGTTAAAGGCATCGTTAAAAACATCACCGACTACGGCGCATTTGTGGACTTGGGCGGCATTGATGGCTTGCTGCATATTACTGATTTGGCATGGCGTAGAGTCAAGCACCCTTCCGAGATTCTGACGGTAGGGGATGAAGTCGAAGCAAAAATTCTTAAGTTCGATCAAGAAAAAAATCGCGTTTCACTCGGCATCAAGCAAATGGGTGACGATCCGTGGACCGGCCTTGAGCGTCGCTATCCACAAGGTACCCGCTTGTTCGGAAAAGTAACCAACCTGACTGACTACGGTGGTTTCGTAGAAATCGAACAAGGTATTGAAGGTTTGGTACATGTGTCCGAAATGGATTGGACCAACAAGAATGTGCATCCATCCAAAGTCGTGCAGTTGGGGGATGAAGTTGAAGTGATGATTCTGGAAATTGACGAGGCGCGTCGCCGCATTTCCCTAGGCATGAAGCAGTGCAAATCTAACCCGTGGGATGATTTTGCGCTGAATCAACAGAAGGGCAATAAAGTTAAAGGCCAGATCAAATCCATTACTGACTTCGGCGTGTTCATTGGCCTCGATGGCGGCATAGATGGCTTGATACATCTATCTGACCTGTCGTGGACTATACCCGGGGAAGAGGCGGTGCGTAACTACAAGAAGGGCGATGAGCTGGAAGCAGTGGTGTTGGCCATTGATGTGGAGCGTGAACGTATCTCGCTGGGCATCAAGCAGATGGATGGCGACATTTTCGCTGGTTACATCACCACCCACGACAAAGGTGCCATCGTCAGCGGCGTGGTCAAATCGGTTGATGCCAAAGGTGCAACGATTACTTTAGACGGCGATGTTGAAGGCTACCTGAAAGCCTCCGAAGTTTCGGCTGACCGCGTTGAAGATGCTCGTTTGCACATCAAAGAAGGTGATACTGTGAAAGCTGTAATCATCAACATTGATCGCAAGAATCGCGGCATCAACCTTTCCATCAAAGCCCTAGACAAAGCCGACGAAATGGCCGCCATGCAGAAATTTGCCGCTACTGCAGAAAAAGACAATATGGCGGGCACTACCAATCTGGGTGCATTGCTCAAGGCGAAGATGGATACTTCCAAAGTGGACGCTCAATAAGGCGAATAAAACATGACCCGCTCTGATCTCATCGCTAAACTGGCGGAACAATATCCGCAGTTGCTGGCCAAGGATGCCGAACTGGCAGTCAAGGTCATACTGGATGACATGGCATCCGCCTTGGCACGAGGCGGACGTATCGAAATCCGTGGCTTCGGCAGCTTTGCATTGAACTACCGTCCGCCACGGACCGGACGCAATCCAAAAACTGGGGGCAAAGTCCAAGTGCCAGCCAAATACGTTCCGCACTTCAAAGCGGGCAAGGAATTGCGCGAGCGGGTTGATTATCCAGCATCCGAATAGCTATTATTTACGGTGTGCAAGTTGGCGGCCTGTCGCAAGATAGCGCCGCCAATTTTTTGTTTGTTCGTGTTATTCTTAAAATGAATTAGCATCGAAACAATCGCCAACCCAAAAAATTACCCCTCATTTTTTAATTCGACTTTATGCAATTTGAACTATGGATGCTGCTGGTTTTTCCGCTGTTTTTTGGCATGGGCTGGCTGGCAGCGCGCATTGACATCAAGCAGTTGCTGACTGAATCTAGTGCCTTGCCACGCTCTTATTTTCAGGGGCTGAACTTTCTACTAAACGAGCAGCAAGACAAAGCCATTGAAGCATTCATCGAAGTGATCAAAGTTGATCCGCAAACAGTCGAGCTGCACTTTGCTTTGGGCAGCTTGTTCCGCCGCCGTGGTGAAGTAGATCGCGCGATACGAATGCACCAACACCTGGTTGATCGTACCGATTTGGATCAGGACAAAAAACAGCAAGCACTATTTGAGTTGGCACAAGATTATCTCAAGGCCGGCATATTGGATCGCGCCGAATCTTTGTTTCTGGAATTGCAGACATCTCCCTACGCCAAAGATGCGCTAAATTTTTTGCTCGAACTATATCAAAAAGAAAAAGACTGGCTCAAAGCGATTGGCGTAACACAACGCTTAAGCGCTGTGACTGGCCAAACACAAGGCAAGGAAGCAAGCTATTTCTACTGCGAGCTAGCGTTAGCCGAAATAGCGCGCAAGCAAACAGATGCCGCACGAACCTACCTAGAGCAGGCGCTGCAAGCTGATCCGCTAGCGGTGCGCGCCACCATGATGCTGGGCGATCTGGAAAACTCAGCACAACATTATGCCCAGGCAATTGAAATTTGGCGGCGCATAGAACAACAGAATCCGCAGTACCTGCCCCTAGTGGCAGAACGCTTGCTCCACGCCTACCGCCAGAATCAGCAGGTGGAAACAGGAATCAATGTGCTGCAAAGTTATCTGGCTCAACACCCTTCGCTGGATTTAATGAATGTGCTGTTTGATGCCATTCTGCAACGTGATGGCGCTGAGGCCGCATATCGGCTGGTGCGCGACGAATTACAGCGCAACCCAACCTTACTCGGCCTAGATAAATTACTGGAAGCGCGTCTGTTGGAAACAACATCGGAAAATAGATCCGACATTGAGATGGTCAAAAAATTAGTCCATCAACGCACCCGCTCATTGGCGATGTACCGCTGCGTCAATTGCGGCTTCAAGGCGCGCCAGTTTTACTGGCATTGCCCCGCTTGTCACGGCTGGGAAACTTATTCGCCGCGACGCAGTGAAGAAAATGGAGCAGCCATTTGAGCCAAAAAATTAGTATGAACGATCCCAAAATTATCGTCGCGCTTGATTACTCCGATGCGCGCCCAGCGCTGGATTTAGTGACTAAACTAGAACCTGCATTGTGTCGCCTCAAGGTAGGCAAGGAATTATTTACCGTAGCCGGGCCGCAACTGCTTGAGCAAATGATGCGGCGTGGCTTTGAAATTTTTCTCGATCTGAAATTTCACGACATTCCCAATACCACAGCGCAAGCCTGCAAAGCAGCGGCATCATTAGGGGTGTGGATGGTAAACGTACATGCACTAGGTGGCCGAAAAATGCTGGAAGCAGCACATGAGGCAATGGCAAATGTCGCGCAACCTCCCATGCTGGTGGCGGTGACTGTGCTGACCAGCATG
>JANONO010000364.1:0-1534 GCA_031420875.1 Gallionellaceae bacterium
GTTGTGGTATGAGTTGCCGGGAAACAATGTGGACGATAGTTTCAGCAATGACTGGTCGAATGTCCGTGGTGCCAGAGAGATTGCCAATAAGCAAATCGAGGACAAGCGCGCGCAAGGCTTGCTGGGATCATCGTTACAGGCGGAGTTGGATATTTACGCTTCGGGGACAATTCATGAATCGTTGTATCGTCTTGGTGAAGGCTTGAAATTTGCGTTCATCACATCTCGCGCCACATTGCACCAGCAAGACAGTGGTTTTCGCATCGAAGTTACGCCCAGCACCCACGCCAAATGCGAGCGTTGCTGGCATTACCGCGCCGATGTTGGCAGTGATGCGGCGCATCCGCAAATCTGCGGTCGCTGTGTGAGCAGTCTGTTCGGCAGTGGCGAGGTGCGCAAGTATGCTTAAGCGCTGGTTGGGATTGGCTGCGTTGATCGTTATCCTCGACCAGATCACCAAGCTGTGGATTAGCAACAGCTTCGTTTATGGCGAAGGCCTGAGGGTGACAAATTTCTTCAATCTGGTGCTGGCGCACAATGCCGGTGCCGCGTTCAGCTTCCTCAGTGATGCGGGCGGTTGGCAGCGCTGGCTGTTCAGCGCCATCGCCGTGGTCGCTGCGGTATGGATCACCTGGCTGCTGCGCAAACATGCACAGGAGAAGCTGTTTTGTTTTGCGCTGGCCTTGATACTCGGCGGCGCGTTGGGTAATCTGATCGACCGCATTGCTTATGGTTATGTGGTGGACTTCCTGGATTTCTACTGGAAGTCATATCATTTCCCCACATTTAACGTTGCGGATGCTGCTATCACTTGCGGTGCGACGCTGTTGGTGTTGGAAAGTTTTATGAAGAAACAGGAGAAAATATGATGGAGCTTTTGCTTGCTAACCCTCGCGGCTTTTGTGCCGGCGTTGATCGCGCCATCGAGATGGTGGAGCGTGCGCTGGCTCTGCATGGTGCGCCGATTTATGTTCGCCATGAAGTGGTTCACAACCAATTCGTGGTGGATAATTTGCGCCAGAAGGGCGCCGTGTTCATTGATGATTTGGCTGATGTGCCAGCGGGCAGTATTCTCATCTTCAGCGCGCATGGCGTATCGCAAGCTGTACGCCGCGAAGCCAAAGCGCGCGGATTTACAGTGTTTGACGCGACTTGCCCGCTGGTGACCAAGGTGCATAACGAAGTTGCCCGTTTGCTGGAACGCGGCAAGGAAATCATCATGATAGGCCACGCCGGGCATCCCGAAGTTGAGGGCACGATGGGGCAGGGCAGCGGCATGTATCTGGTGGAGTCGCCTGCAGACGTGCAGTTGCTGGTGGTGCAAGATGAAAGCAATCTGGCTTTTGTAACCCAAACTACCCTGTCAGTGGATGATACTGCTGCCATTATTGCTGCACTCAAAAAACGCTTCCCCACCATTGTCGGCCCGAAGAAAGATGATATTTGCTATGCCACGCAAAACCGCCAGGATGCAGTCAAGCTGTTGGCCAAGCAATGCGATGTGATAATCATTGTGGGTTCACCCAGCAGTTCC
>JANONO010000365.1:0-2069 GCA_031420875.1 Gallionellaceae bacterium
GCCATTTTATTTTTCATCACCAAACCCATTCTCACCCCAAATTCCTGGGCAAAATTTCGCATGGCTTTAGCCGCCTCGGCCTCACCTGTCGCTCGTTCAAAGCTGTCCGCCATAGACAACAAACTTTGATGATAAAACTGCTTCATTTCATCTACCATCATGTCTTTGGTCCACAAGTCTATGCGTAGCGTATTTTTTTCTTCGGCATCCCACACGGAGATCATGATTGATTTGCTGGCGCTTTGTTTTTGCTGGTCGGAGGCGCTCCAGATAATTTCCTCCGGTACTTTGTAGTCGTCCAGCTTGATGTCGAATTTAATTTCAGAGGTATTCATTGTCTTTGCTTTCTTAAATAGTTTTGTTGCGGTCAAACTGAATGCGATGCAGTTGTGCATATACACCGTTTTTTACGAGCAGTTCCTGATGTGTGCCATCTTCGACGATCTCGCCCTTTTGCAGCACGATGATGCGATCCGCTTTTTCTATGGTGGATAGGCGATGCGCGATGACCAGCGTGGTGCGGCCTCGCATCAAGGTTTCCAGCGCGGCTTGTACGTGGCGCTCGGATTCGCTATCGAGGGCAGAGGTGGCTTCATCTAAAACCAGTATCGGCGCATCTTTTAGGATGGCGCGCGCGATGGCGATTCGCTGGCGCTGACCACCGGAAAGGCGCACACCTTTTTCGCCCACCAGTGTTTGCAAACCTTGCGGCATTTCGTTGATAAATTCCATCGCGTGCGCGGCTTGTGCGGCGGCAATTATTTCTGCCTCGGACACCTCACGCATCTGGCCATATGCGATGTTGGCGGCGACGGTGTCGTTGAATAGCACCACTTCTTGGCTAACCAAGGCAAGGTTGGCGCGCAGGCTGGACAGCGTCATGTCTGCTAGATCATGGCCGTCCAAGGTGATGCGCCCGCTGGTGGGCACATAGAAACGCGGCACCAGATTAGCCAGGGTGCTTTTACCGCCGCCCGAGGCACCCACCAGTGCGACCATTTGGCCTGCCGGTATGGTCAGGCATATATCGCGTAGCGCCAGCCTGCCGTCTTGCAGGTAAGCCATGTTGATGTGTTCAAATTCCAATCTGCCAGAGACGCGGCTAATGACGGTTTTTCCGGTATCGGCTTCGCTCGGCGTATCTAGCAGTTCAAACACGCTTTCTGATGCGGCCAGCCCGCGCTGTAAATGCTCGCTGACCCCGGTCAGTCGTTTCAGGGGCGCAGTCAACATTAACATCGCGGCGACAAAAGAAAGGAAACCGCCGACCGTGGTTGCGTCACTGCGCGCTTGCACCGTGGCGATGTAAACAACAACAGCCAACACGCCCGCCGCAACCATTTGCACCAGCGGCACATTGGCGGCGGCGGCGGTAGCTTGCTTCATGGCGAGTCGCCGCACCCAGTTCGCTTGATCGCTGAAGCGGCCGCCTTCATATTGCTGCCCACCAAAAAGTTTGACCACTCTGTGCGCGGTGACGCTCTCTTCAATAACCTGAGTGATGTCACCCATGGCGCGTTGTGCATCGCGGCTGGAGGTGCGTAAACGACCGCTGATGGAATTGATGATGAAAATAATAACGGGTGCCATAACCAGACTGAGCAGGGTTAATTTCCAGTCCAGGTAAAACAACCAAGACAATAAGCCAATAATCACTATGGAATCACGCACCACGATGGTGACTACAGTGGTGGCAGCTGTAGTGACTTGAGTTACATCAAAGGTGAGTTTCGAAATGAGTGTGCCGGTGGCATGATTGTCGTAAAATTTTGTGGGTAGCGACAATAGTTTGCCGAACATTTCATTGCGTAAGTCCATCACCACTTTGCTGCCCACCCAGGTGATCGCGTAAGTTGCAACAAAAGTTGCCAGGCCGCGTACAAAAAAAATCAACACGATGAACAGCGGCGCCAAACGCATAACGGTGTCGTCTTTATGCACAAAAGTGCCATCCAGCATGGGTTTTAGCAAAGCCGGCAACAGCGGCTCAGTTGCCGCTGCCACGACCGTGCCGAGAATGGAAATAGCAAAAATACGCCAATACGGCTTGACGTAACCTAACAGGCGTA
>JANONO010000366.1:0-3794 GCA_031420875.1 Gallionellaceae bacterium
GAAAGTCGCCACGGGCTTCATAGAGGGTGGGCAGCGCCAGCACCTCTACCTGCATTCCGTTGCCTGGCTGCCAATCCAGATATTGGCTTTTGTGGCGAAACATCACACAGCGTACCTGCGCCTGTTCGTCCTTAAGAGAGAAATACCAGTGCCCGGAAGCGGCACGGACGAAATTGGAAATTTCACCACGCACCCATAGCAAAGGTAAACCGTTTTCCAGCAACTGTTTAGCTGCCAGATTGAGTTCCTGCACAGTAAATACGTAGTTTTTTTTATTTTCAATAAGGTCGAAAATCATATTGACATTCCATAACTATTCACAGTCTAAGCAAATACGCCACTTTGCGGGCAGGTTTTGCGCTCACATGCAACCAACTTACAGTAGCGGTATGTTTTTATTGATATTTTTTGCAGTCAAAAAAATAGGCATCGAAAAAAAAAGGTTATCTGATAGAGGGTTATGTATTATTTACAACTCATTATGCACAAAGTTACTCACAGTTTCTGTGCACAAAAATAGTTGTGCTTTTGTATTGCAAATTTAACTTTAATCTGCTTAATGCGAGTCAGCAGAAATCTTGCTCAAGCAATCGCGAACAGGTACAGTTCCGCTTTGTTGATTTAATCATATTTTGGAGGATATCTGTGTTTGCTATTATCGAAGCGGCTGGTTGGCCGATCTGGTTTTTGATTTTGGCGTCCATTATCTCGGTCGGTTTAATCATTGATCGTCTCAGACATTTACGCAGCCATCGTATCGCTCCCCCTACTTTGCTGAACGAAGTCATCAAGGAACTTAACGAACGCGGCGTCAGTGATGGTATGTTAACCAAACTTGCCGCCCATTCACCGCTGGGACGCATTTTCGCCGCTGGACTCAAGAATATCAAAAGCCCGCCCGAGGTAATGAAAGAATCCATCGAAGAGGTGGGACGCGCTGTCGAGCACGACTTGTCACGATTCCTCACTACCTTGGGTACCATTTCTTCCATCAGTTTGCTGCTGGGACTGTTCGGTACGGTGATCGGCATGATAGCAATTTTTGGCTCACAAAATGCCGCCGGAAGCAGCCCGGCAATGCTTGCCCACGGCATTTCCATCGCCCTTTACAACACCGCGCTCGGCCTGATCGTGGCGATTATCAGCATGATTTTTTACCGCCATTTTCGCGCCCGGGTGGATAGCCTGACCATAGAGATGGAGCAGCAAGCAATTAAATTGGTCGAAATTGTTCACGGTCAACGTACATGAATTTTCAACGTGGGCGCAGTCATGAAGAGCCTGAAATCAATCTGATCCCGATGATAGACGTGTTGCTGGTCATTCTGATTTTTTTGATGACGACCACCAGCTATGCCAAATTTTCCGAGTTACAGATCAGTCTGCCGCAGGCCGCTGGCGAAGAGGCAAGTTCAAAAACTAACAAAATAGAAGTTTCAGTGGATGCCTCTCAGCAATACGCAGTCAATGGCGTAGCTGCCCCATTCAGGAACATAGACAGCTTGGTTCGAGCCCTGCGCCAAGCGACAGGTTCAAAATCCGACCCCACCATCATCATCAGTGCCGATGCCAAGGCTACGCATCAATCGGTAATCAATGTCATGGAGGCAGCACGGCTCGCTGGTTATGGCAATATTACTTTTACGACCAGCCAGAATAAATAAAAGTTATTTCATCAACCTAGATCGCCCATTGCAACTTATTACATGGGTCATTTATTTTTCCACTCAAAGTGTTATCATTTATTTATGATTGACTGGTCTTCCTGCCTCGATGTCGAGCGCGATCCTGATCGCGTCAGTGGTGCTTGGGTTTTTCGAGGCACACGGGTTCCTGTTGCAGCACTCTTCGAAAATCTTGAAGAAGATGCGTCTGTCCATCAGTTCATTGAGTGGTTTCCCGGTGTCTCTTTATCTCAGGCTCGTCACGTCTTGGAACACGCTGCCAGATCTACTTTGTTGGCCGCATAGGTGTGCGTATCTTGTTTGACCAAGGAACACCTGTTCCACTACGGCAATCTCTCTCGGCACACAGTGTCTCCACTGCTTATGAGCTGGGGTGGGCTACTCTAAAGAACGGCGAATTATTGCGCTCTGCTGAAGAGCGAGGATTCGAGGTACTTATTACCACTGACACGAACCTCCGGTATCAACAAAACCTTGCAGTTAGACGAATTGCTGTTGCTGTTCTTTCTACAACAAGTTGGCCGCGCATTCGGGTTGTTGTAGAGCATATCGCTTCCGCCATTAATTCTGCGTCCGTTGGCAGCTACATCGAAATTCACATCCCATAAAATGACTAACATATTCGGTCAAATGGGACGCAAAAGCGCGTCGTGTCTCAACTTTATGTTGCTCCTCAAATTACATCTAGTAAATAATCTCGGATGAAAACACTTGAGCAACTTTGGTATCGCATCACCCCGTTTCATTTGATCCTGTTACCGCTCAGTCTTGTTTTTCGTTTGTTAGCAGCTACGCGCCGCATGTTTTATCGCTGCGGCATTTTGTCTAGCAAAAAGCTACCCGTACCCGTCATCGTGGTGGGCAATATTACCGTCGGCGGCAGTGGCAAGACACCGCTCATCTTGTGGCTGGCACAGCAATTGATTGACAGCGGCTGGCACCCCGGCATCATCAGTCGGGGTTATGGTGGCACGGCCAGTGCGCCGCAGGAAGTCGTCAATTTCAGCGACCCCAAAGTGGTGGGTGATGAAGCGGTGTTGATGTCGCAACGCAAGCTGTGCCCGGTGTGGGTCGGGCGTGATCGCCCTGCCGCAGCACACGCCTTGCTGCAAGCGCATCCCGAATGTGATGTTTTGTTGAGCGACGACGGCTTGCAACATTATCGCTTGCAGCGTGACTTTGAAATTGCGGTCGTAGATGGCGTGCGTCGCTTCGGCAATGGTTTTCTACTGCCCGCCGGCCCCTTGCGTGAACCACCGTCGCGCCTGGAGCAGGTGGATGCAGTGGTTATTAACGGTGGGGATGCCCAGGCCGGTCAACATCGCATGCAATTGCACGGCGAAAATTTTTACAACTTGCTCAATCCAAATACCACCGCACACGCCGCCGATTTTCAAAGCACCCAGTTCCAAAATAAAAATGTGTATGCCATCGCTGGCATCGGCCACCCGCAACGATTTTTCGCGCACTTGAATCAACTCGGATTAAAGGTGCAAGCGCACCCCTATCCCGACCATCATCGCTATACGCCAGACGATCTGGCCTACCCCGATGCAGATGCCATACTCATGACGGAAAAAGATGCGGTAAAATGCCTTTCATTCGCCACCGAAAAATGCTGGGTACTGCGCGTGGACGCGCAACTTGATCCAGCACTCACTCAACATATCTTGGAGAAAATCACCCCATATGGACGCAAAACTGCTTGATATTTTGGTTTGTCCGCTATGCAAATCTCCGCTGGTTTACCGCAAGGCCGACAAAGAGCTGATCTGCAAGGCAGATCGGCTGGCTTTTTCCATTCAAGATGATATTCCGGTGATGCTGGCGGATGAAGCGCGCACATTGACAGCGGAAGAAGTCGAACAGTTGCGATGATTCCATTCCACGTTGTTATTCCGGCTCGCCTTGCTTCTACGCGACTGCCCGGAAAACCGTTATTGCTGATCGGTGGCAAACCCATGGTGGCACGGGTAGCTGAGCAGGCGGCCAAGAGTGGCGCGCAACAAATCTGGATCGCCACCGACCATCATTCCATCCTGGCTGCCGCACATGAACATGGCTACTCAGCATGTATGACCGATACGGGTCATGTCAGTGGCACGGATC
>JANONO010000367.1:0-3237 GCA_031420875.1 Gallionellaceae bacterium
TTCACATTGAACCCGCACCGGGCAAGGCCAAAACGCTGATTCGTTTACGCAAGGACGGCTCGCTGCTGAATTATATCGAAGTGCCTGCCAACTACCGTAATGCTTTGGTGACTCGTCTCAAGATCATGTGTGATCTGGATATTTCAGAGAAGCGCAAACCGCAGGACGGCAAAATCAAGTTCAAAAAATATGGGCCCCTGGATATTGAATTGCGGGTAGCGACCGTGCCCTCACAGGGCGGAGTGGAAGATGTGGTGATGCGTATTCTGGCCTCCGGCGAGCCGATCAAACTGGATGATCTGGGGCTGTCGGTACGCAACCTAGAGACTTTGAAAGGGGTGATTACCAAACCTTACGGCCTGTTTTTCGTGTGCGGGCCGACGGGTTCGGGTAAGACTACTACACTGCACTCCGTGCTGGGCTATATCAACAAGCCGGAGACCAAAATTTGGACGGCAGAAGACCCGGTGGAAATTACCCAGAAAGGTCTGCGCCAGGTGCAGATCAACCGCAAAGCTGGCATGGATTTCCCGACCATTATGAAAGCCTTTTTGCGTTGCGATCCTGACGTGATTATGGTGGGTGAAATGCGCGACAAGGAAACTGTGTCCATCGGTATTGAAGCGTCACTCACCGGTCACTTGGTGTTTGCAACCCTGCATACCAATAGCGCGCCGGAATCCATCATTCGCTTGCTGGATATGGGTATGGATCCCTTCAATTTTGCTGATGCGCTGTTGGGTATCCTGGCGCAGCGTTTGGCCAAGCGCTTATGCAAAAAATGTAAAAAACCGCATGTCGCTACGCAGGAAGAAATTAAATCACTATTGACTGAATATTCCGCCGAACTAATGAATACGATCATCTGGAAGCAGGATACCAATGCTGCTTACAAGGCGCTGTATGGTGAATGGATCAAGCTGTTCGCTGACGACAAGGGGCAGTTCACGCTCTATACCCCTGTGGGTTGCGATAATTGTTCCGGCACGGGTTATCGCGGACGGGTAGGGCTGCATGAATTGATGGTGGGCACCGATCAGATAAAAAAGAATATTCAGGAACATGCGCGGGTCGTCGAAATGTTTGCCAGCGCGCTCAATGACGGCATGCGTACTTTGAAGCAAGATGGCATTGAAAAAGTATTGTCTGGCATTACTGACATTCATCAGGTGCGCGCTGTTTGTATTAAATAGCCATGAGGATATCCATGACGCAAGAAGACTATCTATTGCATCGGTTGGAAGAATTAAATGACATCGGCATCGCGCTGTCCAGCGAGCGCGACATCAACCACTTGCTGGAAATTATTTTGATTGCGGCCAAACGTATTACCCGTGCCGATGCGGGTACGCTGTATTTGCTGGAGGAGGAGCAGGGCAGGTTAAAATTTGAAATCATCCGCAACGACACGCTGGCTATCGCCATGGGCGGTACGACGGGAGAGGCTATCCCGTTCTATCCGATTCGCTTGCATGATGAATCGGGCAAGCCCAATCACCAGATGGTGGTGGCTTATGCAGCATTGAGTGGCGAGACCGTTAACATTCCCGATGCTTACGCTGCCGAGGGCTATGATTTTTCTGGCACCAAGGCATTTGATCGCAAGACTGGATACCGCTCCACCTCATTTTTGACCGTGCCGATGCGTAACCATGAAAATGAAATCATCGGCGTGTTGCAGCTCATCAATGCCCAGCAGGGGAGTGACCTGATCGGCAGTCATCAGCAACAGGACAATAAGAAAATCATCCCATTTTCCGACTCTGACCAGCGCTTGGTTGAATCACTGGCCTCGCAAGCCGCCATTGCCCTGACCAACCGCCGCCTGATTAAGCAGATGGAGGATTTGTTCGAGTCCTTTATCAACCTCATCAACGCGGCGATAGACGACAAATCACCTTATACCGGCGGGCATTGTGAACGGGTGCCGATGTTGACCATGATGCTGGCTGAGGCCGTGAATCGAACTGAGCAAGGCCCCCTGCAAAATTTTGTGATGACCGATAAGGATCGATACGAGCTCAAGATTGCGGGACTGCTGCACGATTGCGGCAAAATCACCACCCCGGTGCATGTGGTGGACAAGTCAACCAAGCTGGAAACCTTGTTTGATCGCATCCACCTAGTGGATATTCGCTTTGAAATACTCAAACGCGATGCTGAAATTGCGTACCTAAAGACAGAAGGCAGAGGACAGAAGACGGAATATGAGGCGCGCATCCGCCAACTAGATGAAGACCGCGAATTTTTGCGCCATTGCAATATAGGCTCAGAAAAAATGTCCGAGGCAGATCAGGCGCGGGTCAAGCAGATTGCAAGCTATCAGTGGCGCGATACAACAGGTCAGCAAGCCGATTTTCTTAGCCAGGACGAGCTGACTAACCTGACCATAAGCTCCGGCACGCTGACAGCGGCAGAGCGCCAAGTCATCAACCACCATATCGAAGTCACCATCAAAATGCTGGAATCTTTGCCCTGGCCTAAACACCTAAAAAACGTGCCGGAATACGCCGGTGGGCATCACGAGCGCATGGACGGCGGCGGTTATCCGAGAGGGCTGACACGCGAGCAAATGTCGGTGCAGGCGCGGGTCATGGGCATTGCCGATATTTTTGAAGCGCTCACCGCCAAAGACCGTCCCTATAAAAAGGGTAAAACTTTAACTGAATCACTGAGCATACTCGGCAAGTTCAAGCTGAATGGTCATATTGATCCTGATCTGTTCGATGTCTTTGTGCGCGAAAAGGTCTATCTTAATTATGCTCAACAATTCTTGAGCTCAGAGCAAATTGATAGCGTGGATGACAGCCAGATTCCGGGGTACGCGCCTTAATTCACTTGGTAAGGTGACGAAAATTGTCAGTGCAGTGCCCCAGAATGGCAGTGTGAGTGCCGACAGAAATACCCAATGGCCTGCCAAGCCAATAAACACGTGGGGGTAGTAAAGTATTTGGCATGGCATACATCCTGCTCATACCCGACCGCACAGTTCACATGTTGTGCTTAACCCTAAGGAGCAATGAATCATGAAAAACGTACAAAAAGGTTTTACCCTGATTGAATTGATGATTGTAGTCGCCATCATCGGCATTCTGGCTGCGGTGGCGATACCCGCGTATCAAGACTATGTGACAAAAGCTAAGTGGGCAACTGCTCTGGCTGAAATCGCTCCGGGCAAGGTTGGGTTCGAGCTTGCGCTGAATGATGGCAAAACGCCAGTGACCGCTGATGCTGTAG
>JANONO010000368.1:0-2255 GCA_031420875.1 Gallionellaceae bacterium
CATAATGACGGTGTCTCGATTTCGTACTGCTTGAAATTGCTTGGTGACACAGCTCCGGGGAAGGCTACGCTACGTCATTCACCGCTTTGCCACATTGCTTGCAGAATTTTTCTGTGGGCTCGCAACTGGCTCCACACGCTGGGCATAAGATGCTTTTGCTGGTTGCGCTCAGCCGTGAAGCGGCAGAGGTTAAGGCTGCGGTCAATGAGGCAGACTGGCCGAGGACAGCCATCACCAACCATACGGCGCAGGCGAGTATCGCAATGATAAATACCCAGTTATAAATGTTAAGCAGCGCGGCATCAAGCAGGGGTTTGAGCACTAACAGCGCGACCGAATAACTCACGGAAATAACGATCAGGCTCACCGCAGGGAGAATTAAGTGCTGCACGAAGGACCAGCGCCCACCGTGTTGCTGAAGGGCGATGGTGGAACGCTGTCCGAGCATCCACAAGGCGGCCAGTGCAGTGCCGTAGCCGAGAAAACGCACCAAGTGGGCAGCAGTCAGCTTGCCGCTGATCACCGATGTTTTTGCGAACAAGCCCATATTGCCAATGGCAGCGGCCAGTATCAAGGCCACCAGGATAACGGCGATGTAGCGGCCTACCCAGCTCCAGTCTGTGGCTTTTTGTGCGTCATGGGTCATCTTATTTCTCCTCAATTATTAAGTATTTATTACGTCCAACATTTTAGCAGGTCATCACGTTTGGCGTGAGGAAGATGCGGAGGGCTATAGAGGTTTTGAATGTTGCAAATTCATTTATCAAAATCTGATAGCATCGGCCTCCTTCATTTCTCTAACGGGGCTATTTTTCATGTGTATCGCTGCTTTAAAAAATCGTTTTTCCGCACATAGCTTGATTAAATTTTTAGCGGCCATTATTCTGGCGGCAATATTTGGGGGCAGTGCGGTATCCAGCTTTGCACAACCCGTATTGCGTGTGTCCGCCATTCCCGACGAAGCGCCGACTGAATTGCAGCGTAAGTTCAAATCACTCGGTCAGTACCTTGAGCAACAGCTTGCCATGCAAGTGGAATTCACACCAGTAACGGATTATGCAGCGGCAGTGGAAGCATTGATCCACAATAAAATTGATCTGGTATGGTTCGGTGGCTTTACGTTTGTGCAAGCCAAAATACGCAGCAACAACAATGTCATTCCTTTGGTGCAGCGCGAAGAAGATGAAAAATTCAGGTCGGTTTTTATCACCTCGGATAAAGGCATTAACAAGCTCGAAGATTTACGCGGGAAAACATTCAGCTTTGGCTCAGAGTCGTCCACATCTGGACATTTAATGCCGCGTTCATTTTTATTGACGGCAAAAATCAATCCTGACACGGATCTAAAACGCATCGCTTTTTCTGGCGCACACGACGCTACTGTGGCAGCTGTATCCGGTGGCAAGGTGGATGCGGGAGCGCTCAATATTTCCGTATGGGAAAAAATGGTCAAGGAAAATAAAGTTGACCTTGGCCAGGTTCATGTGTTTTTCACCACTCCTCATTATTACGATTACAACTGGACAGTGCGCGCTGATATGTCGCCGGAACTGCGCCAGAAAATTACCGACGCCTTTCTCGCACTGGATAAAAATGACGCGCAAGGTAAAGAGATAC
The DNA here is from genome assembly GCA_031420875.1 of Gallionellaceae bacterium. GTDB lineage: Bacteria > Pseudomonadota > Gammaproteobacteria > Burkholderiales > Gallionellaceae > Nitrotoga. Next base: position 1,618 of record JANONO010000368.1, read on the forward strand.
TCGATTTGCAGCGCGCTTCAAAATTTATTCCCACCCAAGCTGAAAACTATTCCGTGATTGAGACCGCGGCGCGGAATGCCGGCTTATTGAAGTGATCGTTAGTTATACGCCATGATTGAATTGCGCGGAGTCTCGGTACGCCATCATGCTGCGACTGCCATAGCATCTCCTGCGCTACGCGAATTAAATCTGACGATTGCGGCAGGTGAACAGGTGGCAGTCATCGGTTCATCCGGTGCGGGGAAAACTACTTTGCTGCATGTCTTGGCCAGTGCATTACGGCCTGATACAGGCGAATTCAAATTATTCGGCAGCGATCCATGGTTGCTGTCCAACGCTGCGCGCCATGCACTGCGCGCCCGCTTATTCCTTGCGCCACAAACGCCACCGTTGCCGCCTCGGCAACGAGTTGTCACCACGGTATTGGCCGGACGTTTGCCGCAATGGACTGTGTGGCAAGCCATCGCCTCGCTGATTAAACCCACCGATGCAGAAGCAGCCTACCAAGCTCTGGCACGCTTTAATTTGCAGGACAAGCTCTATGCGCGAGTAGATCAGCTTTCGGGCGGCGAACGTCAGCGCTGCGGTATGGCGCGCTTGCTGTTGTCCAACGCTGACTTGCTGTTGGTGGATGAGCC
>JANONO010000369.1:0-5174 GCA_031420875.1 Gallionellaceae bacterium
ATCAGCGAAGACATCAATGTAGTCCATGCTGAGCGCACTTTTTGCCTGCGGTAATAGTCGCGGATGGTGTTTTGCAAAATGCGCTGAAACAACATCGGCAACTCCTGCACCGGTTTACTGAAATATTTCTCAGCCAGTTTGAGCATGGAATCCTGCACTATATCCAGCGCCTGATGTTCGTCGCGCACCGCGAACAATGCCTGCTTGTAGGCGCGGCGCTCGGTCTCAGCGAGAAATCTGGAAAATTCGTCGTGGCTGGCCAGTTGAGTGACTCCTTGAGTTTGAAACGATGTCGTTATCATAGCAAAAACGCTGGAAAAGTTGACCAAACTGTCCGCAACCTTTATCTTACAGGGTTCAATATTGACTATTTTTAAGGTGTTTGTGATGGAATTGACCGGTGCGGAAATTACGATCCGCTGCTTGCAGGAAGAGGGGGTCGAATACATATTCGGTTACCCTGGCGGCGCGGTGCTGCATATTTATGACGCGCTGTTTCAGCAAGATAAAGTCAAGCATATTCTAGTGCGCCATGAGCAAGCTGCGCTGCATGCGGCAGATGGCTATTCGCGCTCATCGGATAAGGTTGGCGTGGCGCTGGTTACCTCTGGGCCGGGGTTGACCAATGCCGTGACTGGCATCGCCACGGCTTATATGGATTCGATTCCGATGGTCATCATCAGCGGTCAAGTGCCGACTACCATGATAGGCGAGGATGCCTTCCAAGAAGTGGATTCCGTGGGCATCACGCGCCCCTGTGTGAAGCACAACTTCCTGATCAAAGACGTAAAGGACATCGCGCCCACCATCAAGAAAGCGTTTTATCTGGCGCAATCTGGTCGTCCAGGACCGGTGCTGGTGGATATTCCTAAAGACATTTCCAACCAGAAAACAGAATTTATTTATCCGAAAAGCGTACACATCCGTTCTTATAGCCCAGCTGAAAAAGGCGACAGCGCGCAGATCAAACGCGCCGTTGAGTTGCTGCTGCAAGCCAAGCGCCCGATGATTTATAGCGGTGGCGGGGTTGTGCTGTCTGGCGCTTCCGCGCAATTAACCGAACTGGTGCGACTGCTTGGCTTCCCCTGCACCAACACGCTGATGGGGCTGGGCGCTTATCCGGCGACCGATCAGCAATTCGTCGGTATGCCCGGTATGCACGGCACGTATGAAGCATGTATGGCGATGCAGCATTGCGATGTGCTGATCGCCATCGGCGCACGTTTTGATGACCGTGTGATCGGCAAAGTGGAGCACTTTAATCAAGTGCCGCGCAAAATTATTCACCTCGACATTGATCCTTCGTCTATCGCCAAGCGCGTCAAAGTGGATGTGCCAGTGGTGGGCGAATTGAAATCGGTGCTGGCGCAATTGTTAAGCGAATTGCATAACACCAAGCAAAAAACCAACGCTGCAGATTTGGCTGCGTGGTGGAAGCAGGTGAACGAATGGCGCGTCAAGGGTGGAGGATTGCGCTATACCAATTCCAGCGAAATTATCAAACCGCAATATGTGATCGAGAAATTATACGAGGTGACTGGCGGCGACGCCTTCGTTACCTCTGATGTCGGCCAACATCAAATGTGGGCGGCGCAATATTACAAGTTTAACAAACCACGTCGCTGGATTAACTCTGGCGGATTGGGCACGATGGGCTTTGGCTTGCCCGCAGCGATGGGCGTGCAGCTTATCAACCCCGGTGCAGCCGTGGCTTGCGTCACTGGCGAAGGCAGCATACAGATGAACATTCAGGAGCTTTCTACTTGCAAGCAGTACCACCTACCGATCAAGGTAATCTTGTTGAACAACCGTTATCTGGGCATGGTGCGGCAATGGCAGGAATTTTTCCACGGCAATCGCTACGCCGAATCTTATATGGACGCGCTACCGGATTTTGTGAAATTAACTGAGGCATATGGGCATGTCGGGTTGCGTATAGACAAGCCTTCCGATGTTGAACCGGCACTGAGAGAAGCGTTTGCGCGCAAAAAAGATTTAGTGTTTATGGATTTTCAGACCGATCCCTTAGAGAACGTATTCCCAATGGTGCCGGGAGGCAAAGGGTTGTCCGAAGTCATATTGGATCCGAACGCACCGCATCCGCAAGTGGAGGATTTGTAATGCGCCACATTATTTCATTGCTGATGGAAAACGAAGCGGGTGCCTTGTCGCGTGTGGCCGGGTTGTTTTCGGCGCGTGGGTATAACATCGAGTCGTTGACAGTAGCCCCAACCGAAGACCCCACACTATCGCGCATGACCATCGTTACCAGCGGTTCGGATGCAGTCATCGAACAAATCAACAAGCAGTTGAACAAACTGATAGATGTCGCGGCGGTGATGGATCTGAGTGAAGGCGAACATCTGGAGCGCGAGTTGATGCTGGTTAAAGTACGCGTTGCAAGCACGGCACAAGCAGAATTCAAACGCACCGCAGAATCTTTCCAAGGCCGCGTCATAGATACATCCGACACCACTTGCACCGTAGAGCTGACGGATACCTGCGCCAAGCTAGATAGTTTTTTGCAGTCTATAGGGCGCGAGCGAATTCTGGAAACTGTGCGGACTGGTGCCTTGGGTGTAGGGCGCGGAGAGCGGGTGTTGAAACTTTAGAGACGGGGGGGCTCAGCCGAGATTAACCCATCCCCACCCTTGTCCTTGTTAAACTCAACCTACAAGCCGCTAGTGATAGTGATAAAATAGCGCTACTTTAGGAGCTTTGCCGGATGCATAACCGTTCCTTTTTCTCCCTTGCCTTAATATTAGCAACACTGTGCTGCCTGCCCACCATAGTGCTGGCCTATGAGGGTGAATTCCTGCTTTTCCCCACCCTTACTGGTTTGCACAGCACTGCTCCAACGATGGATCGCCCGCAGGACAAGGTTGAACCCTCGCTCGATGTCTTTTATTCCGCCAGTCATGAACGCTTCCGTTTTCTCGCAGAATATGTGACCTCTCCCGACCATAATATGATGGAGCGGCTGCAAATTGGCTGGCTACCTACTGCATCCTCAACCTTATGGCTGGGACGTTTTCATAATCCATTGGGTTATTGGAATACTGAGTTTCATCATGGTAGCTATCTGACCACCACAATCAGCCGCCCTAGCGTCATCTCCTTTGAGGAACATGGCGGCAACATATTGCCGATGCACCTTAATGGACTGCTGCTGGAGGGAACCACCGCCAGCCCCTTCAGTTACTCGGTTGCAATGGGCATGGGGCCCAAGCTGGAGAAGGTGGGTCTGACACCGGCTAAAACTCTTCATCCGAGCAATAACCATAACCAGCTTTCTGCCACTGCCCGGCTAGTTTACAAACCCCAAGAAGACAAAATGAATGAGCTCGGAATTTTTGCTGCGCACACGCGCATTCCGACTGAAGATATTGTTATGTACATGAGCATGGGATCCCCTCTGCTCACGGGCATCACCCAAAATCTGGTGGGTGCCGAGGTCAACCATGAGTTTGGCGATTTACGCTGGATCGGCGAATGGTACATCGTGAACAACCGGCTGGAGGCAGCCAACACAACCGTTAGCCATTTCTTTACCAGTGGCTATCTGCAAATTGATTATTCAATACGCACCAATTGGATATTGTTTGGACGAGTCGAAGATACGGCCCGTGCCAAGGGCGATCCGTATCTTGATCTCCGCCCCGAATTCATCAAGTCGCGCACCTTGGCGGGAGTACGCTATGCAGTGAATCGCAATCAGGCACTCAAGTTTGAGCTGTCGCATAGCGAGCACCAAGACCAGACAAAATCCCGGCAGGTGGCCATTGAATGGAGCGCCGCCTTTCCATGAAGTGCAGTCTTTCTATAAAGCGGGGCTTGCTGATATTGTCATGGTGCTTGTTGGGACAACTTTCAGTGCCGTTCGCGCTGGCTGCGGGGCCGGATTTGGTCTTGGTAACCAGCAAAACGTCCACCATCGGCCTCCTCACCACGGATGAGGTGCGCAAGCTATACTTGGGCATACCGATGTTCAATGAGGGACAAACCATCAAACCTCTCCTTAACTATTCGGACGGCTACTTGCAGGAAGTTTTCATGCAGAAGGTGATGTTCATGTCCACTCCCGCCTACCAACGCCAAACTCTGTCGAGGGTGTTTCGTATCGGCGGCAATCGCCCTCCGATATACGTCGGCTTACACCCGCTGCTTAATGCACTTAAAGCCGACTCCAAAACCCTTACTTATATGTACAGCGACGAGGCTAACGCCCACCCTGAGCTGAAGATCATCAGCACACTGTGGAAAGCGCAAGATTGATTAAGGATTTTTTTCGCAGCTTGGCGGGCCGCATGTTGCTGGGCATATTGCTTATTCATGCCCTTTTGATTCCGCTGTTGTTTACCGTCATTCTGCGTACGGTAAAGCAGGATTACCAAGCACAATTTATTGACTATGCGCGCTCCCAATCCCATAACTTGGCCAGGCTACTGGCGCAGCTACCGGAACGAGCCCAGGTTGATCAGACTATCAACGATCTGATATTAACGGGTGAAGTAGTGTATGCAGAGTTTTTCCTCAGCAAAGCATTGCCCTCTCGCAACCGACCCGACAACAATGACTTTCAGGAAGATTTTTTCTTTGGCGAGCACGGGAATAATATCTATTTCATTGCCATCCCGGTAACCAATACCACATTTGAGTCGCAAGGCATACTCCGGCTCGGCTACGATGAGACGCCAACCATAGAGCGTATCCAGAGGCTATACCGATTCAACGGCTACCTGGCAGCGGCCTATGTCGGATTAAGCTTACTATTTATTTTATTTTTTAGCCATCGGCTGACCAAATCCATACGCCAATTACGCATCGCTTCGCACAAGATCGCCCGTGGCCACACTGCTGATAGCTTATCCGTGACGACTAAAATTACCGAAGTTTCAGATTTGGCGGCGGATATGGAATCCATGCGACAAAAATTGGTTAGCCGAGAACAGGAAATGCGTACTGCCAACACCATGCTACGCGATAGCGAAACTTACACCCTTGCCGTGCTGAATAATGTGGATGAAGGCATTATTGTTATCAAAGAAGGTAATATAGTGGCGACCTTTAACCCCGCTGCCGAGCAGATTTTCGGCTACGCCAGCTCAGAAATTGTCGGTAAAAATATTGGCCTGCTGATACCGGACAAAAGTGGACAGTTGCAGAATAACTCC
>JANONO010000370.1:0-3301 GCA_031420875.1 Gallionellaceae bacterium
AGCCATCAAGCCACTTTAGTTTTTAGCGGAATAATCGTCGCCCCGAGCTGCGCGGGCGGCAAGTTGTTTCACCGCTGCTCAACCCCCAAGTGGCTTCCTAATCCAATTGTTAAACTGGGTGACGTTCTGTAAACTGCACGGTATCAAAGCTGTGACCGTGGTAACTAACGTGGTAGCTCGTGGTTTCGGTAGCTGTGTAATCCATTGTCAGAGCCATTTTCAGGCGACAATGTGAAAGACACCCTCCCGCCAGTTTTATATTGCCCTGTTCGGGCTGACATCCAAATTGCAAGCCATCTGGAGACTTCCTGTGAAAAAAATTTTGCTCCTATCCTTGTTGTTAAGCTTGGTTGCTACTCAAGCGTATGCTGAAGAATCGCTCAAAATCGCCATTACCGGCCCATTTAGCGGGGGTTCTGCACCTATGGGAATTTCGATGCGCGATGGTGCCAAGCTGGCGATTGCGGAGATCAATGCTGGCGGAGGAATTAAGGTCGGCAGTAAGAAATTGAAAATCGAAATCATCGAGCGCGATGATGAGGGCAAGAATGATAGAGGCGCGCTGATCGCTCAAGAAATGGCCTCGATGGAAAATCTGTCGGGCGTGATTGGCACGGTCAACACGGGCGTGGCCATGGCGGGCGACCGCCACTTGCAGGGAAAAGGCATCACTAAAATTATTACGCCTGCCGCAGGATCGGCTTCGATGACGCAATGGAGCAAAGCCGGGGTAAAAGATTTATCAATTTTCCGTTTTGCCGCACACGATGGCATACAGGCGGCGATGGTGGTGGAAGAGGCGATCAAGCGTAAATTCACCAAGGTTGCGCTACTGCATGATTCATCCAATTATGGCGTATCAGGCCGCGATGATTTGCTGGAGCAGATCAAGCAGCAAGGCGGAAAGTTGGAAGTGGTGACCACCGAAAAATTCAACATCGGCGACAAAGACATGACCGCGCAATTGCTGCGCGTAAAATCGTCCGGCGCGCAAGCTATTTTGATCTGGGCAGTGGGGCCAGAGTTAGCAGCGGTTGCCAATGGTTTAGCCAAGAACAAGATCAAAACGCCTTTGATCGGTGGCTGGGCATTGTCTATGTCCAACTTCATAGACAATGCGGGAGTCAATGCCAATGGCGCGATGATGCCGCAGACTTTTATCGAAGAGCCGATTACCCCGCGTGTGAAAAAATTTATTGATGCATATCACAAGGCTTATGGTGTGACCCGCATTCTCTCTCCGGTCTCGGCGGCGCAGGGCTACGACGCGGTGTTAATATTTGTTGCAGCGGTCAAGCAAGCGCAAAGTGCAGATACGCATAAGATTAAAGACGCACTGGAAGACTTGCGCGAACCGGTACACGGGGTTATCGCAAATTGGCAGCGCCCCTTTAGCAAATGGAATCCAGCTAGTGTGCAAACGCACGAAGCATTTCGCCGCGAACATGTGGTGATGGGTGTGGTGCAAGATGGTCGCGTGGTGTTTGCCGATGATGCTGATCGCAAACGCCTAGTTAAAAACTTGAAGTAAATTCTCGTCTGGCCGAGAGAGGTCGGAATTTAGCCCATGAATACTACGATCATTCTGCAGCTTATCATCAGCGGCGCGTTCATGGGGCTAGTCTATACACTGATCGCTTACGGTTTCCAACTGACTTACGCTACCAGCAAAAGCCTCAACTTCGGACAAGGCGAGTTGGTCATGCTGTGCGCTTTTTTTAGCTTGACCCTGATAAATCTCGGCCTGCCCTATTGGTTAGTTATACCCTGCGGACTACTATTTGGAGCACTACTGGGCTTGCTGGTGGAACGTGCTGCGGTACGTCTGGCACTGGAACAAAAAAGCGAAGGATGGATACTGCTTACGGTAATTTTTGGTCTGCTGGGATTTTCAGTCGCAGAAAATATCTGGGGTCGCGATGACCGCCCATTTCCGACACCCATTTCATCAGATCCTATTTATATTTTCGATATTGCGATTACTCCCTTGGAAATTTCCGTTGCCCTAGGCGTGTTTGCGCTGATGGGATTGATCGAGCTATTCAAGCGCAAAACCTTGCTCGGCAAGGCCTTTGCTGCGGTGGCCGCAGATCGCGATGCGGCCGAGCTGATGGGGGTGTCGGCCAGGCGCATCATCATGTTGTCCTATGGTTTATCTGGCGTGGCCGCAGCCATGGCTGGCATCCTGGTTGCGCCCATCACGACGGTCGGCGCAACGATGGCCGCCGCGCTGATTTTAAAATCATTTGCGGTGGCGGTGGTGGCAGGGCTGAATTCCGGATTTGGCGTGGTGCTGGTCGGTTTGTTTCTCGGTGCGCTGGAAAGTTTAGCAAGTTTTTATATCGGCAGCGGTTGGCGGGAAGCACCCGGATTGGTGCTGCTGATTCTGGCACTGGCCTTGCGCCCGAATGGTGTGTTTGGGCAGGCTACGATCCGTAAAGTTTGAAAGGCAACTTCATTCAGCAAGAGGCACAATAGAATATATGGGAATTTGGAATCTCTATTTCGTCATCAAGCTCGCGCTTTTTTTTGGCCATTACATGGGCTTTCATGTCTTCGCCAATCTAGCATTTGCCGTATGCTTATTTATTCCCATTCGGCCAGCTCATTTCAAGTTACTCCGGCTGATAGTTGCTGTCCCCATAGCGGCAGCGCTGTTCTATTACGACACCTGGCTACCCCCTTTCTCTGGACTCATTTCTCAAGCCGCTAATTTGCAGCAATTCGACTTGAGCTATTTAATGGAGCTCTTAGCGCGATTTATTAGCGTACCTCTGATTGCAGTTCTGGCAGCGCTCGGCATGGCTTATTTTTTGGTGCGGAAAAAAATTTGGCTCAGCCCCTTGGTCTTGTTGGCTATGCTGATTCCGCTGCTGGATGTTGACACGCAACCTATGGCAGATGAGCAAGCTGCCGGTCAGGTGACGGACGAAAAATTATCGGCCTCGCTGGGATATTTTTATAGCAAAGAAAAATTGCGCTCGACATCATTTACGCCGCCGGACAAATCCGACCTTCCATTTGATATTATTTTTCTCAATATTTGTTCGCTGTCTTGGGATGATCTGGACTATGTGAAAGAAAAAGATAACCCGCTGTTTAAGCGTTTCGATATTATTTTTACCAACTTCAATGCAGCCGCCACCTATAGCGGACCCTCCATTGTTCGTCTGTTGCGCGGCAGTTGCGGGCAGCAAAAACATGCTCGTTTGTATGACCCGATCAATGCACAATGCCAGACTTTTAACAACTTGCAGCAGATGGGATTCGATCCGCAGCTGGTGTTGAACCATGACGGCCA
>JANONO010000371.1:0-15304 GCA_031420875.1 Gallionellaceae bacterium
GATTGCCTCACCCGCAGCGCGCACGTCGCGCTCGATGGCGCGCGCCAGTGAGCAGACAGTGGAGGTCTGGATAATTTTAGCGACGCTTTGCACAGCATCCGCATCACCCGGGCTAGCCGCTGCGAAGCCCGCCTCAATCACATCCACGCCCAGCTTTTCTAATTGGCGCGCTATGCGGATTTTTTCTTCCTTGGTCATGGATGCGCCGGGGCTTTGTTCGCCATCGCGCAAGGTGGTATCGAATATTATTAATTTGTCTATCATAGTTTTAGGCATTTTTTTACTCCAATGAAATTGCGTAACGCGCGGCCATCCTAATGGATACCGCCTGTTTTAAAGCCGTGGTGGGGGATATTTAGCGCGCGACGCGCAGCCGCAGCGCAGCCAGAAGGCTGAACGTGGAATGCAATTGCGAGATGTGGCGAGAGAAGTGCATAGCCTAAATATAGCGGCTTTTATAGGCTTGTGCAATACCAACTATACATCAGGACTAACAGGCTTCTTCCGCATATCCAGCAGCCACAGCACATAGCCGGACAGGGCATAACCCAAAAACAACATGAACAGCACACCGGGCGGATAGCTGGAGATCAAGATAAAGAACAGGGCGAACAGCACGACCACAACGAACGGTACGCTCTTACGCATATTGATGTCTTTAAAGCTGTAGAAAGGTACGCTGCTTACCATGCTTAAGCCAGCAAACACAGCAATGGCCACAGCATACCAACGCAACTCATGCCCGCTAAAGTCATTGTCCAGCATGACCCAGACGAAGCCTGCTACCAAAGCTGCGGCAGCCGGACTGGGCAAGCCTTGGAAAAAACGCTTATCTACTGTTTCGATATTGGTATTGAAACGCGCCAGCCGCAATGCCGTGCCTACGCAATAAATAAAGGCGGCAAACCAGCCCAATTTCCCCAAATCGCGAAACGCCCACTCATATATCAGCAAGGAAGGCGCGACACCAAACGACACCATGTCAGACAGGCTGTCATACTCCGCGCCAAATTCACTTTGGGTATGCGTCAACCTGGCCACGCGCCCATCCAGCCCATCCAGCACCATGGCAATAAAAATGGCCACGGCAGCAAATTCAAATTGGCTATTCATGGCCTGCACAATGGCATAAAAACCTGCGAACAAAGCGCCGGTCGTGAGCAGATTGGGCAGCAAATAAATGCCACGTCGGCGCAGGTTCAGTGGTTTGCGATTTTTCAGTTCAGACATGGTCAGGCCAACTGGGCCAATATGGTAGTGGTTGCTGATACTTTATCACCAATGGCTACTTTCACCGTAGCCGATAGCGGCAGATAAACATCCACACGCGAGCCAAAGCGGATGAAACCATAGCGCTGACCGCGCGCCACCTTGTCGCCCTGATTCACATAACACAAAATGCGCCGCGCAATGAGTCCGGCCACTTGCACGCAGGTTACTTCCTGTCCGTCTGACGTTTTAATCAACATGGCATTGCGTTCATTTTCCAGAGAAGCCTTAGCCAAATCGGCGTTGACGAATTTTCCCGGAAAATATTGTATGCGCTGCACTATGCCATCCACCGGACTACGATTGGAATGCACGTTGAACACGTTCATAAACACGCTGACCTTAATTGAATCGCGCATTCCATATGGATCCTGAGTGCGCTCCACCGCCACAATACGGCCATCTGCCGGGGACAGCACGACCCCTTCATTCTGTGGAATTTCGCGTGGTGGATCGCGGAAAAATTGCAGCACAAACAGCGCAATGATCCAAACCGGAATAGACCAAATGGCACACCAAACGGTGGCTATAACAGCCAAAATAATTGCAATAGCCAGAAACGGCCAGCCCTCACGGGCGATGATGGGGTGAGGATAATGGGTCATAGGATTGAGGTGCAGGATGCAGGATGCAGGATTACGGGCAGCGACTGCATCCCGAATCCTGCATCCCAACTCCTAGTTTTTAGATTGATCTACCAGCTTGTTCTTGCTGATCCACGGCATCATGGCGCGCAGTTGCGTGCCCACCGTTTCAATAGGATGCTCTGCATTCAAGCGACGACGTGCAGTCATTTCCGGGTAGTTAGTGCGCCCCTCCAAAATGAATTGCTTGGCATAAGTGCCATTCTGAATGTTCTTCAACGCTTCTTTCATGGCCGCCCGCGCCTGATCGCCGATGACCTTTTGACCCGTCACATATTCGCCATACTCGGCATTGTTGGAAATCGAGTAATTCATATTGGCAATGCCGCCTTCGTACATCAAGTCCACGATCAATTTTAATTCGTGCAGGCATTCAAAGTAGGCCATCTCCGGCGCGTAACCCGCTTCGGTCAGAGTTTCAAAACCCATTTTCACCAACTCCACCGCGCCGCCGCACAGCACCGCCTGTTCGCCGAACAAATCGGTCTCGGTTTCTTCGCGGAAATTAGTTTCGATCACGCCGCCCTTGGTGCCGCCGATTGCTGCGGCATAGGACAATGCCAAGTCCTTGGCCTTGCCGGATTTGTCCTGATAGACGGCAATCAGGGAAGGTACACCGCCACCTTTCAGATACTCGGAACGCACGGTGTGGCCAGGGCCTTTTGGCGCAATCATAATCACGTCCATGTCAGCGCGCGGAATCACCTGGTTGTAATGCACATTGAAGCCGTGGGCAAACGCCAGCGTCGCGCCCTGCTTCAGATTGGGTGCAACTTCATCGTTATACACTTGCGGAATGTTTTCATCGGGCAACAACATCATCACAATGTCGGCGATTTTCACGGCTGCCACAACTTCACTCACCTTGAAGCCGGAGCCTTCCGCTTTTTTCCAGGAAGCGCCGTTTTTGCGCAAGGCGACGGTCACATTGACACCGGATTCTTTCAGGTTGAGCGCATGGGCATGACCCTGTGAACCGTAGCCGATAATCACCACTTGTTTGCCCTTGACTAGGGACAGGTCTGCATCTTTGTCGTAATAAACTTTCATATTGCCCTCACGTAAAAAAATAAATTGCGTATCAACACGACTACGCTGCTCAAGAAATTTAAGATTTCATTTTACCCTAAAACCCTAGCTGAACGATAGCCATCCTTAGGTAGGCTGCCATGCCAACTACTCGAATGGGCGAAGCTGCTTACTCACACAACACAGATATACCTTGTGTTGCAAGGTATATCTGTAGCATAAATGGGGTGAAAGTTACATTTCCTAGAGTATTAATAAGGCGCACAAAAGAAATTTTGTGCGGAGCAGCATCGCATCGGGAATTGATTTGAGCGCTAATACAAAGCTAAACCTGCATATTCATCACATCGTTGTAAGCTTGCACAAATTTATTGCGTACCTGAACAGCAGTTTGAAAATTGATGCTGGCTTTCTGCATTGAAATCATGGTGTCACTCAGGCTGACGCGATCATCACCTAACACAAATGCCTTTTGCAAGGATACCGCCTGGGATTGTGACTGCGCCACTCCATCCAATGATGATTTCAACACATTAGCGAAATCCACTCGTCCTGGCTGATCTATCTGGCCGGACTGACTTATCTTACTGGGCTCGCGCAATCCCGCTGCTGCTGCAGCTACGCGCATTTGCGCCAACAAACTATCCACCGCTGGGGTATTCATTGCTAATCTCCTTCTCTAGTGATGGCACAATACTCGGCAAGAAAAAATAGGATAAGAAGAAAAGCTAGCGGGTTTTGCCTTTATTCAGGTCTTCAATAATTTTCTTGCCGCTGATAATGCAAGCCGTACCAGATCGGGACATCATGGCTGAGCAAAGAAATATCGCGCTAAATCAGTTGAACCAACTCAATCTCCAGCAAATTCTGGGATTGATTGGTGGCATTGCAGCGCTCTTCGCGCTGATCAGTGGTGTGTGGATCTGGGGGCAAACGCCTGATTATCGCGTGCTGTATAGCAACTTATCCGATCGCGATGGGGGTGACATCATTGGTTCATTGCAACAAATGAATATCCCCTACAAATTTGCCGATGGTGGCGGGGCTCTATTAGTGGCTTCCGATCGAGTGTATGAGGCGCGGCTAAAACTGGCCTCACAAGGACTGCCCAAAGGAGGAAACATTGGCTTTGAGCTAATGGAAAATCAAAAATTTGGCATTACCCAATTTGCCGAACAGGTCAATTACCAACGTGCACTGGAAGGTGAACTGGCACGTTCGGTACAGAGTATCAGTGCAGTCGCCGGCGCTCGCGTTCATCTAGCCATTCCCAAACCGAGCGTATTCGTCAAGGAACAACAAAAACCCAGCGCTTCAGTCGTGCTCAGCCTGCAAAGCGGCAGAATGCTCGATTCTTCACAGGCAAGCGCGATTATTCACTTAATTTCTAGCAGCGTACCGGACCTGCCGGCCAAAAATGTGACCGTGGTTGACCAAAATGGCACATTGCTCAGTGCAAATCGTGACAGCATCCATGGTGAGATGATGGATGCCACCAAGCTCAAATATGTGCAGCAGATTGAACAAAGTTATATTAATCGCATCGAATCGTTATTAATACCGTTACTCGGAGAAAATAATGTGCGTGCGCAAGTAACTGCCGATATTGATTTTTCGCGTATCGAGCAAACGGCTGAAATTTACAAGCCCAATCAAAATCCGGCGGAAAGTGCCATACGCAGCCAACAAAGCAGCGATGCGGTGAATGGCTCAAGCTCAGATGCAGGCGGCATTCCCGGCGCGCTTAGCAATCAACCGCCGATACCCGCAACCGCTCCCATCGAAGCTAGTGCAGGGGCATCTGACAACACCGCTGCTGTGAACAATGGCATCCCAACCAATCGGCAAAAAAATTCTACGGTAAATTATGAGGTGGATCGCACCATACGCCACACTGTGCTGCCAGTTGGTTCGATCAAACGGCTGTCCGTCGCAGTTGTGGTCAATGGCAACCGTAAAGTGGTCAGCGCCAAAGGAAAAGTCAGCAACAAACCACTCACCGATGCCGAAACTGAGCAGATCAACAATCTGGTCAAAGATGTCGTGGGCTTCGATCAGGTTCGCGGAGATAGCCTGAATGTGCAGGTTGCAGCGTTCACAGATGTCACGCAAATGGTCGAAGAAGTGCCGCTGTGGCAACAGCCCGCTATGATTGGTTTGGTTAAAGATTTGCTCAAATATCTGCTGATTGCTGCACTCATATTCTTCGCAGTATTTAGAGTGATTAAACCGGCCTTCCAAAACCTGCCCCCCGCACTGCGTGTTGGCGGTGGAACATCAACTGATCAAGGTGCTGCGGGTGGCGCTGCTGGCACCGCAACCGCAGCAGGTTATGTGCCTGCTGCACCATCTTATGAACAAAGCCTGCAAACGGCCAAGCAAATTGCACAGCAAGAACCCAAGATAGTCGCCAGCGTAGTCAAAGAATGGGTGAACAGCAATGGGTGACGGCGTTGAGAAAAGTGCGATTTTCTTGATGACACTAGGTGAAAGTGAGGCTGCTAGCGTGCTGAAATATCTAGAACCTAAAGAGGTGCAAAAAATCAGCTCGGCCATGATGACCCTGAAAAACCCCGGGCGCGAACAGATTGCTCAGGTGTTTAATGATTTCTTGGTTTCAGCAGCAGGCAAAACGACCATAGGCATGGATTCCAACGCTTACATCCGCAACATGTTGACCAAAGCATTGGGGGATGACAAGGCTGCCGGTTTACTAGATCGCATTATGAGCAACAGTGACACCAACGGCATCGAAAGTTTGAAGTGGATGGATCCGGGTGCGGTGGCAGAAATGATTAGCAACGAACACCCGCAGATCATCGCGACCATCCTCGTGCATCTGGAGCCAGATCAAGCCGCCGAAATTCTTAAAATGCTCTCGGATCGCACTCGCAACGATGCGCTGCTGCGTATTTCCACGCTGGATAGCGTGCAACCTGTTGCGCTGCGCGAGCTGAATGATGTGCTGGAAAAACTCATGTCCGGCGGAGGAATGGGGAAAAAGAGTTTACAAGGGGGTGTTGCGACTGCTGCAGAAATTCTGAATTTCATGGGCGGTACGCTGGAAGCAGAGATGATGGAAAATATTCGCGGTTACGATCCTGAGTTGGCACAAAAAATTGAAGACAAAATGTTCGTCTTCGACAACATATTGGAGATTGATGATCGCGGCATCCAGCTTATTCTGCGCGAAGTTCAATCGGAATCTCTGATAGTGGCACTCAAAGGTGCCAGCGAAGAATTGCGCGAGAAAATTTTCAAGAACATGTCGCAACGCGCCGCCGAAATGATGCGCGAAGATCTGGAATCAAAAGGCCCGGTCAAGCTCAGCGAAGTCGAATCCAATCAGAAGGAAATCCTCAAAATCGTGCGTCGTCTATCCGACGAAGGCCAAATTTCTTTAGGCGGCAAAGGTGAGGAGGCATATGTCTGATCGTATTGTTATTCCCAAAGAGCAGCTAACAGCCTTTGAACGCTGGGAGCTGTCTTCATTCGACACGGGCTCCGGCGAAAAAACTCAGGGTGGCGCAAAAAAACATGGCGCTCCCCCTGCCACCAAAGAACTGGACACGATGCGTCAGCAGCAACGCGATCAAGGTCAGGCTCTGAGTCGTGAAGCGGGATATGCCGCCGGCATGCAACAGGCGCAAGTCGAGGTGATGCAAATTCACACCCTGCTGCAAAACATGCAGCTCGCGCTCAACCAACTGGACGAACAAGTCGCGCAATCATTGCTCGATTTATCGCTAGAAATTGCCCGCAAGATGGTGGGTGAAGTATTGCAGGTAAAGCGAGAAGTGATTTTAAAAATTGTCAGTGATGCCATCAACAGCCTGCCGCACTTTAATCATAATGCCCACCTAATCTTGCATCCAGACGATGCCGATCTGGTACAAAAACAAATGGGTGAGCAACTGGCTCATGCCGGATGGAAAATTTTTACTGAAACCCAAATAACACGTGGCGGCTGTCGCGTGGAAACCTCACACAGCGAAGTAAACGCCACCGTAGAGGCACGCTGGCAGCACATTATTGGATCTATCGGTCAGGATAAATCATGGCAAGCATAAGCACTCATAGTCTGCGCTGGCAAAATTTCCTGAATGAAGGCCGCGAATATTTGGCACAGTGCAACCCCATGCCACCGTTTGGACACCTGACCAAAGTCACTGGCTTGGTGATGGAAGCCGTCGGCCTGAAAATGCCAGTCGGCAGCACCTGTGCCATTCACCTGTTGAACCAAGTGGTCGAAGCGGAAGTGGTTGGATTTTCTGGTGAACGATTATTCCTCATGCCCGAAAATGATGTGTATGGATTGATGCCAGGCGCATGCGTGACACCAGTTGAACCCAAACATATATTAACTCTGGGCAGCAAACGCAAAGCCATGCGCCGCCGCATCGCAGATCACGCCAAACATTTGCCGGTTGGCGCCATGTTGCTGGGTCGTGTATTGGATGGCGCCGGAAAGCCACTGGATCAATTGGGTTCGTTAGAAGATACTGAATCTGTTCCGCTGCAAAATCGCCCGTTCAACCCCTTGGAGCGCGCCAACATTGATACGGCATTAGATGTTGGAGTGCGCGCCATTAACAGCATATTGACCGTAGGCCGTGGTCAACGTCTGGGGCTATTTGCGGGCAGCGGCGTGGGCAAGAGCGTTCTACTCGGCATGATGGCACGCTATACCAGCGCGGATATCACGGTGGTTGGGTTGATCGGAGAACGTGGACGCGAAGTTAAGGAGTTTATTAATGACATTCTGGGCAAGGAAGGCATGGCGCGCTCTGTGGTCGTAGCCACGCCGGCGGATACCTCTCCACTCATGCGTTTACAGGGTGCGGCCTACGCCACGACCATCGCTGAACACTTTCGCGATCAGGGTAAAAATGTACTGCTGATTATGGATTCCTTGACTCGTTTTGCGATGGCGCAGCGTGAAATCGCGCTGGCAATCGGCGAGCCGCCTGCCACCAAAGGTTATCCGCCTTCCGTTTTTGCCAAGCTGCCACAACTGGTAGAGCGTGCTGGCAACGGTCTGGAAGGCAGCGGTTCGATCACCGCTTTTTACACCGTGCTGACCGAAGGTGACGACCCGCAAGATCCGATTGCTGACAGCGCACGCGCCATTCTCGATGGACACATTGTGCTGTCGCGGCGACTGGCAGAACAAGGACATTATCCTGCGATTGATATCGAAGCCTCCATCAGCCGCGTCATGCCTCGCCTAGCGACACCAGGACATTTGTCGGCCGTGCAAAATTTCAAACAGATGTATGCCAGCTACCAGCGCAACCGCGATTTAATCAACGTGGGCGCATACATTAGCGGCAGCGACCCATTGCTAGATAAGGCCATCGCGCTCTATCCACGCATGGAACAATTTTTGAAGCAAGATATGCATCAACGGGAAACCTACCAAACCAGCGTCGCACAACTCGATGGTTTACTCAACTAACTTAGGTATTCACACACTGCCATGCTCAAACCCTTCTCCTTGCAACCCCTGTTGAATCTGGCTCAATATCAAAATGAGTCGGCAACGCGCAAACTCGGTTTTCTCAACAAACAGCAGCAGACCGAACAACAAAAACTGGACACCCTGCTGGAATACCGCAAGGACTATCAATCCCGTTTGCAGTCATCCTCGCAAAGCGGCATGGATCAGGCGAAGCTGCGAAATTTTCAACTGTTTATCAACAAGCTCGATGAGGCGATCAACCAGCAAACCAGTTTGGTCGAGCACAGCAAAGTATCAACCAACATCGGACGTAGCGAATTCAATACCACACAGCGCAAACTTAAATCTTTTGACACCCTGCAACAACGCCATTTCGAGGCGCAGAATAAAATAACCATTAAGGATGAACAGAAAATTCAGGACGAGCATACCGGCAGACAGGTTGCCCACAAGATCATCAATGCTGAAAATTAATCTGAAGGGATATTGATTATGATTAACCCACCCATCATCAGCAGTCCCAATGGAACGAACAGCTATTCCACCAAGTTATCTAAGGACTATCTCCCAGAGGCTGCTCATATCCAGCAATCTAGAAGATCGCAATCTGGGGCGCGGCAAGCCGAGAAGCGACAAACCGAGGGAAGGCATGGCACTGCTGAATTACAGTCGCCGCGAGCTACTTCGCCGCTCAAAGCAAAGATGCCCACAGATCAAGCCTCAGCGAGTGCTTCATTCAGCGAGATACTGGGCGATCTATCCGCAAATGCGACCGACACCGACGGTACGCCACAGATATCGGGTCAAAAAGATGTGCGGACTGTAGAAGAATTCAGTATTCAGGCGCAGCAAACATCAGAGACTGAAACAGCCGCTACTCGTGTGGATCGTCGGGCTTTAGCCAAGAAAATGGGAGCTAAACTTGACCCACAACTTAGTAGCTTTCTTGATGCGACATCGATGAAAGAACAATCGATGTTAAATGCGCCAGAAATTTTTATCGCACCGTCAGCGACACTTGAAGCTGATATGAAAAACACAGCAGAATCAAGCAAAGCAACAGAGCCAGTTGACCAAAATAAATTACCCGTTGCAGCGAACGACACCAGCAGCCACGCCGATTTATTGCTAGCCATGTTGCTGCTCCCCCCGCGTGACATTAAATCACCCACCCCCAAAGAAGAAGATAGCGGCGCAGCAAATCCAGCGATAACCAGCGGCATGGATAGCACACAAACGCGAACCAAATATGACCTTGCTGCAAGCTACCAGCAAGCTGTACCCAATCAACCCAACGAATCCAACACACCTAATTTAACCATTGCGCCCAGCCCGGAAGCAGTCAATTTAATTACACCAAGCAATAAGCCATCTCATACCTCTCTGTCCACACTGGATGCAAGCCCAACCATCACGACTGCCATGACCAACGTGCCGATACACAACAACCTTCCCGACAACCAGAAAATCATTGCCACTCCGCTGAGCAGCAATAATTGGGCGGATGAATTTTCGCAAAAGATTAACTGGATGAGTATGCAGCAGAACTATGTCGCCGAGCTTTATTTGAATCCACCAGATTTAGGCGCGTTGGATGTGGTGCTAAGTGTCTCCGGCAATCAAGCGGATGCCCTGTTTACGTCACCACATAGTGCGGTACGCGACGCGGTGGAACATGCCTTACCCAAACTTCGCGAACTGCTCGCCGAAAACGGCATTAATCTAGGCAGTGCCACGGTCAATGACCAGCCACTGCGCGACCGAGACCCAGAAAGATTTATGAGGCAAAATCCAAATAGCACTCCAGGCGATGGTTCTACCAAAGATTCCAAACCAGATAATTTATTGCCGACAGATGCAAAATATATTTCTGCACGACGTCACCTCGGCATGGTGGATACCTTTGCTTAAGGACAGCTGGTATGAGCGCCAAGCAATCGCTCAAGGTCAAGGAGAATTTCTGCGTTAATCGAGTCATTAACTGCGCTGTTTTTTCTCATAATCCAACCATGCAATAAGGAATTCATATGTCAAAAACCACAAAGCCTGAAGCAGAGGTAGCAGTTGATACGCCGCCCAAGAAAAGCAAGAAAAAGCTGATCATTATCATCGCGGCTGCGGTGTTTCTGATAGCGGGTGGCACGACGGCATTCCTGTTGCTAAAACCTTCTCATCCAGCCAAGTCTGATCAAGCTGAAGTAACAGAAGAAGGTGATGCTGAAGCGGAAGACGACAATGCTGACACAACGGCTGAAGAAGATACGGGTGACGAAGAAGAGGCGCATCCTGATGTCCCCCCGACCTATGCTCAGCTAGGTACTTTCACCGCCAATCTCATACACGAAGAAGGCGACCGCTACCTGCAAGTTGCCATTGAACTCAAGCTGACCGTACCAGAATTAGCTGAGAAAATTAAAGCAACCAACCCGGAAATTTTGCACCACATAAACATGCTGCTGCAAAGCAAGCGCCCTTCTGAACTCGCCAGTTTTGAGGGTAAGCAGAAATTGGCTGATCAAATCAAAGAGCAGGTCGAGTATGTGCTGGGTTTACGCAAAACTCCAACCACTATTGCAGAGCCTGAAACAACGGTCAATACGGAAGAGCACACAGCCAACGCAGAAGAGACCACACCTAATGCAGGAGAGCACACGGATAAAAAACCTCCAGCCAGCAAGCCCGCCAAAAAAACTGGCGTTGCCGAAGTATTATTTACCTCATTCATTATTCAATAGTTAGCCATGAGCGAATCCCTCACACAAGATTTCCTGTCGCAAGATGAGGTTGATTCCCTGCTCAAGGGTGTGACGGGTGAGACCGATGATGTCAGCGCAAATGAAAGAGCACCTACTGGTGAAGCGCGCTCATACGACCTGGCTTCGCAAGAGCGCATCGTGCGTGGTCGTATGCCCACGATGGAAATTATCAACGAGCGCTTTGCGCGCCTGTTCCGCATCGGGCTATTTAACTTTGTCCGCCGCACACCCGAAATTTCAGTGGGGCCGGTACGGGTATTGAAATTTTCAGAGTTCATACGCAATCTGCCTATCCCCACCAATCTCAACATCATTCAAGCCAAACCCTTGCGCGGCAACGGGCTATTCGTCTTTGATCCAAATCTGATATTTTTGGTGGTGGACAATATGTTTGGTGGCGACGGGCGTTTCCACACACGAGTCGAGGGTCGCGAATTTACCCAAACCGAACAGCGCATTATTCAAAAAACGCTGGACGTAGTTTTCGATGCCTATGCAAAGTCTTGGGCACCTGTTCATGCACTACATTTTGAATTAGTGCGCTCGGAAGTGAATCCCCAGTTCGCCAATATCGCCACTCCCAACGAAGTAGTCATCGTGACCTCGTTTGACATAGAACTAAGCGGAAACGTAGGCGCATTCCATGTCTGTATGCCGTATTCCATGCTCGAACCGGTCAAGGATTTACTCTTTAGCCCTATGCAAGGCGACCGCATGGCCGTGGATCATCGCTGGTCGCAGCTTTTATCAAGGCAAGTGCAATCTGCCAGCATTGATCTGGTTGCCACTTTGGGCAGTGCCGACCTAACCCTGGAGCAAGTGTTAAAAATGCGCGTAGGCGATATTGTCCCACTTGAAATTGATGAAAATATTATCGCCTCGGTAGATGGCGTGCCCGTGATGGAATGCAAATATGGGGCATTCAATAATCAGTATGCCTTAAAGGTAGAAAAAATAATTTCGACTAATGAAGATGATGCACGACTTAGCAAAGGAGAGCGACATGGTTGACGAAAACACAGCTGGCGGAGCAATCACTGCCGACGATTGGGGCGCAGCTATGGCCGAACAAAGTGCCAGCACCACAGAAACTGCGGCCAAACCGCACGCATTCCAACAGTTCGGGCCTAGCGGATCGGCGACTGCACAAAATGACCTGGACATGATTCTAGACATCCCGGTGCAAATGACGGTTGAGCTGGGGCGCACAAAAATGCCGATCAAGAATTTGTTACAACTGGCACAAGGATCGGTCATTGAATTGTCTGGCGTAGCGGGCGAACCATTGGATGTGATGATCAACAATTTTTTGATCGCACAAGGCGAAGTCGTGGTGGTGAACGACAAGCTTGGTATCCGCCTGACAGATATTATTACTCCATCGGAACGGCTGCGCCGCTTGAATAAATAATATGCTACTCAGACTACATTATCTGGCTGCCTTTGCCCTCATTACGATGCCTGCAATGGCATCCGCCATAGAGGGGATGCGTCCCGCCTACACCCCACCTCCATCCGCAGTCAGCTCGGGCAGCATCGTGCAAATTATTTTTAGTTTGCTATTGGTTTTAGCCGCCATCGTGCTGGTTGCTTGGCTACTCAAGCGCATGAATGTGATACGACAAGGATCGGGAAATTTGCTCAAAGTGGTAGGCGGAATATCAATAGGACAACGCGAGCGCATCGTGCTGGTCGAAGTGCAGGATACTTGGCTAGTAGTGGGTGTAGGATCAGGGCAAATCCGCACACTGCACACACTGGATCGCCCAAAAATTATGGCACAGCAAGCAAACGATGATTCCTCGTCTATCGAAAAAAACCGGTTTGCAGAAATGCTGAGCCATGCGCTCGGCCAAATGGGAAATAAAAATGGGAAATAAAAAACGCCATGCGCCGTAGCTATCTCATCATCACCATTTTTTTACTGCTCAGCATAAGCCAAAATGGTTGGGCTGAAATGGGGCTGCCTGCATTAACCAGCACCCCTGCGCCGGGCGGTGGCCAAGTTTACAGTTTAAGTCTGCAAACCTTATTGCTGCTCACCTCACTGAGCTTTTTGCCAGCAGTTTTACTGATGATGACCGGATTTACACGCATTATCATTGTACTGAGCTTGCTACGTTCCGCCATCGGCACCCCCTCCTCCCCTCCCAATCAGGTGTTAATAGGCTTAGCCCTGTTTTTGACGTTTTTCGTCATGTCGCCCGTGTTCGACAAAATTTACGCTGACGCATATTTACCATTCAGCGAAAACAAAATAGATTTTCAGCAAGCAGTCGAAAAGGGCAGCCTACCCCTAAAAACTTTTATGCTACGCCAGACCCGAGAATCTGACCTGGCCTTGTTTGTCAAAATTTCAAACAGCGAACCCTTGCAAAGTGCCGACCAAGTATCACTGCGTATCCTCGTTCCCGCTTATGTGACAAGTGAATTAAAGACCGCCTTCCAGATTGGTTTCCTGATATTCATCCCTTTCCTTATTATTGACATGGTAGTGGCCAGCGTATTGATGTCTATGGGCATGATGATGGTATCGCCTGCCATCATTTCGCTCCCCTTCAAGATCATGCTGTTCGTGCTGGCCGATGGCTGGAATTTGATTATTGGCTCGCTGGCTAAAAGTTTTTATACCTAACTGATGACCCCAGAAAACGTCATCACCATCGGACAGCAAGCGATCGAAATGACCTTGTTAATTTCTGCGCCCATGCTGCTCATTGCGCTGATTATTGGTTTGGTGGTCAGCATTTTCCAGGCTGCGACGCAGATCAATGAGCTGACCCTGTCCTTTATCCCAAAATTATTGGGGATTTTTCTGGTTTTGATTTTTACCGGGCCGTGGATGGTTAACACGATGGTTGATTACATCCAGCGTTTATTCGGGAACATTCCCTGGATGATAGGTTGAGGCCAAATGATCAGCTTCACCAGCGCACAGCTTGAAGTCTGGCTCTCCACTCTGATATTTCCCTTGGCGCGCATTCTGGCGATGATTGCCAGTTCGCCCATACTCGGCAACCGGCAAGTGACAAAGCGAGTCAAAATTGGCTTGTCTGTCCTGCTCACCATCATCGTCGCACCCACCATCGGTGACATGCCAGTAGTCGCTATTGGCTCTGCTCAAGGGCTATTAATCATCATTCAGCAAATCATCATCGGCATTGCCATGGGGTTTACCATGCGCTTGATTTTTACCGCTGTTGAAATGGCTGGCGAGCTAATTGGCTTGCAAATTGGCTTGGGCTTTGCCAGCTTTTATGACCCAATAAACGCTACACATTCAATTGTCATTGCCCAATGGTTAGGAGTGATTATGATATTGGCCTTTCTGTCCATGAATGGCCATTTGCTCATGCTGGCCGCATTGGTTGAAAGTTTTCACACCCTCCCAATAGGCAACATGATGTCGGACAAAGCTATCTATGGTGTGGCCAGTTGGGGAGCGAGCATCTTTGCATACGCACTGCAAATTTCACTGCCGGTATTGGCTGCCTTGCTCATCACCAATATCGCCTTAGGAATACTTACCCGCGCTGCGCCGCAACTAAATCTGTTTGCGGTTGGCTTCCCATTAACACTAGCAATTGGATTTTTCGTGCTAGCACTCTCGATGCCCTATGCTGTTCCACTACTGGATAGGCTGATGCAGGAAGGTTTGGGGACAGCGCTCAAGCTGATGCATTAACCTAAAAACCGCAGTTGAACGATACCAACCCTTCGATACGCCCGCTGCGAGGGCTACTCAGGGCGAACGGTCTCTCACCCATCGGGTAACGGTGTCCGGTGCAACTCAAAGATAGCGCCTCAACAATGGCTCAAGCTGGCGCGTATAGAGCCCTGGCTCGTGTTGGCAGGTAAAACAGTTTTTCAAGAAGCGCCAAACCTGGCGTGATATTTTCGACAGATTCTGCCACAAGGCACGCAATAAAATGCCCTTACCCGATTGCGTATGGCTTGCCAGTTTCTTCTGGTGTTTTTTATCTTGGGTCGCATCGGGTTGCACCAATTTTAAATCCGCTTGTCGCCGCATCAGAAATAAACGCGTCAGTATAGAAGAGACGATCCCCAGCAAGGCTTGCTGTTCAATCGCGACCGGGCTTTTGCCCCAGGCTTTGCTGCCCGCCAAATCATTTTTAAAGCTATCG
>JANONO010000372.1:0-2497 GCA_031420875.1 Gallionellaceae bacterium
AAGCGTGGTGACATATTGGTGACACTCAGGAAAATCCTACACTGCGCCTACATGGCACAAAGTTAGCAGGCAAAGAAAAAAGCCCCGTATCGCTACGAGGCTTTATTCTATTGGTGGGTCGTCGCGGACTTGAACCGCGGACCAAAGGATTATGAGTCCTCTGCTCTAACCAACTGAGCTAACGACCCGATACGGTTGAATATACCCTTTAGTTTTCGCCGTCAAGGAAACTCTTGAGCTTTTCTGAACGCGAGGGATGACGCAGTTTTCGCAACGCTTTGGCTTCTATCTGGCGGATGCGCTCACGGGTTACATCAAATTGTTTGCCCACTTCTTCCAAGGTGTGATCGGTATTCATTTCAATGCCAAAACGCATACGCAACACCTTGGCTTCGCGGGGCGTAAGTGAATCTAGAATATCTTTGGTTACATTACGCAAGCTGTCGTACACCGCAGCTTCGATAGGTGCTTGGGTATTGTTGTCCTCAATAAAATCACCCAAATGCGAATCGTCATCATCGCCCACCGGGGTTTCCATAGAAATCGGTTCTTTGGCAATTTTCAGTATTTTGCGTATCTTGTCTTCCGGCATTTCCATCTTCAACGCCATCGTGGCGGCATCCGCCTCAAGGCCGGTTTCCTGCAAAATTTGGCGCGAGATGCGGTTCATTTTGTTGATGGTTTCGATCATATGCACCGGGATGCGGATGGTGCGCGCTTGATCTGCGATGGAACGAGTAATCGCTTGGCGTATCCACCAGGTGGCATAGGTCGAAAATTTGTAGCCGCGCCGATATTCAAATTTATCTACTGCCTTCATCAGGCCGATATTGCCTTCCTGAATCAAGTCAAGAAACTGCAAGCCGCGATTGGTATATTTTTTGGCGATGGAAATCACCAGACGCAGATTGGCCTCGATCATGTCGCGTTTGGCGCCACGCGCCTTGGCTTCACCGTTGGTCATCTGCTTGTTGATTTCTTTGAGGTCGCGGATGGGAATGCCCACGCGCTGCTGCAAATCCAACATTTGCTGCTGCTGTTCAACAATGGCTGCCTGGTAACGCATTAATGTTTCGCTATAGGGTTTTTTAGCGGCTACTTCACGCGCTACCCAATCCAACCGCTCTTCATTGCCGATAAAAGTTTTAATAAAATGCGGTCTCGGCATACGCGCTTTGGTGACGCATAAGTTCTGAATGTTGCGCTCATGGCCGCGCACCTCTTCCACCAAATTACGCAGGGTGTCGCACAGCGCATCCACTTGTTTAGCGGAAAAACGAAACTGCGTCAGCTCAGCTGAAATTTGCTTTTGTAATTTATCGTAGGGCTTGCTGCGATAACCATGCTTTTCATAGGCCTTGCCGATCTTGACGAACAGCCCGCGTATGCTGGCGAAGCGTTCTAGTGCTTCCTCCTTGAGTTTGGCTAGATTAGCGGCCGCAGCAGCTTCGGTGTCTTCCTCGCTGTCTTCTGCGACATCTGGATTTTCTTCTTCAGCGTCCGCAGCATCCAGTTCTTCTGTAACTAGAGTCTCGTCGGTCGTTTCAATGAAGCCGTCAACCACTTCGTCTATGCGTAATTCATCGCGCTCTACCTTGTCAACCAGCAACAAAATTTCAGCAATGGAGGTGGGGCAGGAAGAAATTGCCTGCACCATGTGTTTGAGGCCTTCCTCGATGCGCTTGGCAATAACAATTTCATCTTCGCGCGTGAGCAAACCCACCGTACCCATCTCGCGCATATACATGCGTACTGGATCAGTGGTGCGACCAAATTCCGAATCCACTGTAGAAAGCGCAGCTTCGGCTGCTTCCACGGCATCTTCGTCAGCCACCACTGGTGCAACATCGGACATGATCTGGTTTTCAGCATCCGGTGCTTCATCGCACACGGTGATACCCATGTCGTTAATCATGCTGACCACACCCTCTATCTGCTCGGCTTCCAGCATTTCAGGTAAGTGATCATTAATTTCGCCGTAGGTCAGGTAACCACGTTCCTTGCCCAAGATTATCAGCGCCTTGAGTCGAGTACGCCGTGCCTCGGCATCCTGCAATTGCTCGGCAGGATCAACCACGGCCACTAGCTTAGCGTTGGCCGCTGCTTGTTTGGCGGTGACGGTTTTTTTCTTGTTTTGCTGAGCCGCCATAGCGGTGGACTCCCAGTTAAAATTACAAAATTAAATTACAGAACAACGCAATACAGCGTAAAAGGGCGCGGATTATACCCGATCCCGCAAAATCTTTCAGCGCTTCCATGAGGGCGAGCTTTAGCCAGCCCCGCGCTGTGTTGCCAATTTTAAGTATAGAGCCTGCTCTTGCTCACTTAGCCCTTTGGGGGTCAACCCCAAATTTTTCATTTTGGTGTCCAGCTCTTGCAACTGTTGCCTGCGTTCTCTCTCACGCAGATTCACCAGCACACCTTGAAATTCTGCGGCCACATTAAATTCTTCGCTCCATTGCATAATCTCGGCCTGCTCTATCGCCAGCAATGTTTC
>JANONO010000373.1:0-1649 GCA_031420875.1 Gallionellaceae bacterium
CCTCTCAATAATTCATTAATGCCGGTTTTAGCCAGAGTTTTGGCATCCACTTTTTTCACGATCACCGCGCAATACAGGCTGTAGCTGCCATCCTTGGACGGCAGATTGCCGCTGACCACCACCGACCCTGCGGGCACGCGGCCATAATGCGTCTGCCCAGTTTCGCGGTCATAAATTCTTGTGCTCTGGCCGATATACACACCCATCGAGATCACTGAACCTTCTTCCACGATCACGCCCTCCACGATTTCCGAGCGCGCGCCGATGAAGCAGTTGTCTTCGATGATGGTGGGGTTGGCTTGCACCGGCTCGAGTACGCCGCCTATGCCTACGCCGCCACTCAAATGTACATTCTTGCCGATCTGCGCGCAGGAGCCGACTGTGGCCCAGGTATCGACCATCGTGCCTTCATCCACATATGCGCCAATGTTGACGTAGGATGGCATCAGCACCACATTTTTAGCGATGAACGAGCCTCTACGCGCTGATGCGGGAGGCACGACGCGGAAGCCGCCGTCACGAAATTCCTTGGAATTGTAGTCGGAAAATTTCGACGGCACTTTGTCGTAATAATTGGTGAAACCACCCTTGATGAAAAAGTTATCTTCCATGCGAAACGATAGCAGCACGGCTTTTTTAAGCCATTGATGAGTGACCCACTGACCATCAATTTTTTCCGCGACGCGCAGCTTGCCTTGATCCAGATGCTCGATGACGGTCGTAACAGATTCCTTGAGCTTGGCATCCACGTTGCGCGGTGTGATGTCTGCGCGCTTCTCAAAGGCGGCTTCGATGATTTTTTGCAATTGTTCCATGTATCTTCCTAATTAAGTTTTTTGATGAAATCGGTAATACGCTGCACGGCTTCCAAGGTTTCCTTCAACTCTGGCACCAGCGCGATGCGGATAAAATTTTTGCCCGGGTTGACGCCGTGCGCCTCGCGCGCGAGAAAACTGCCGGGCAGCACGGTCACATTATAGTCGCGATAGAGTTGTTGCGCGAAGCGTGTATCGGCAATGGGTACATGCAGCCACAAATAAAATCCGGCATCCGGTAGATTGACCGGCAACACCGGCTTGAGTATGACAATGGCCTGAGTAAATTTTTCTGTATAGAGGCGACGATTCTCGGCCGCATGTTCCTCATCCTGCCAGGCAGCGGTGCTGGCCGCTTGCACCGCTGGGTTCATGGCGCAGCCGTGATAGGTGCGATAGAGCGCGAATTTTTCCAGAATTTTCGCATCGCCCGCAACAAAGCCGGAGCGTAGTCCGGGCACATTGGAGCGCTTGGACAGGCTGGAGAATATGATTAAATTTCGATAATCTGTTCTGCCCAGTGAGTGCGCGGCTTGCAGCGCGCCCAAGGGCGGCGTGTCGAAATAGATTTCCGAATAACATTCATCCGCCGCGATCACAAAGTTGTGGCGGTCAGATAATTCAAATAACGCCTGCCATTCCGCAAGCTCCATCACGCGCCCAGTCGGATTGTCTGGTGAGCACACATAGATGAGTTGAGTACGTTGCCACACTTCTTGTGGCAGTTGGCTATAGTCTGGTGCGTAATTATTTTCGGGTAATGAGTTGAGGAAATGGGGTGTTGCACCTGCTAACAAAGCAGCACCTTCATAAATCTGGTAGAAGGGGTTGGGG
>JANONO010000374.1:0-2249 GCA_031420875.1 Gallionellaceae bacterium
GGTAGGTAGCCACCGGTGATGCCTTTGGAGAGTAACAGAAAGTCGGGGCAAATCCCCCCCCGCCCCCCTTTTACCAAGGGGGGTGAAATAGCCATCTCCCCCTTTATCCCAGATTTTCCAATAGGAAATTCAGATGGCTTCCCCCTTTGCAAAAGGGGGACTGAGGGGGATTGAGGGGGATTCTCTGCTTGCTCACACGCGAACATCGTCCCAGCGCGCCCCATGCCTACCGCGATTTCATCCGCGATCAAATGCACGCCGTATGCATCGCAAAGCTGTCGCGCGCGCTGCAAATAAATCGGGTGGTACATCGCCATGCCTGCCGCGCCTTGCACCAGCGGCTCGACGATGAAGGCAGCCAGATGCGCATGATGTTGCTGCAAATGTTGCTCCAGCGCGACAGCGCAGCGCAGCGCATAGCTCTCGGCACCCTCTCCTGCGGCAGCTTTGCGCCAGTCCGGGCTGGGTACGGTGGCCTGCTGCCTGATTAAACTGCTATAGGCATCGCGGAACAGCGCGACATCCGTGACCGACAACGCGCCCAAGGTTTCGCCGTGATAACTATTTTCCAGACTGATGAATTGCGTCTTGTCGGGTTGACCACTGTTGCGCCAATAATGCGCGCTCATTTTTAGCGCGATTTCCGTGGCTGACGCGCCATCCGAGGCATAGAAACAATGTCCCAATCCTTGGGGGGCAAGCGCGCTCAATCTTTCTGAAAGCTGCACCACCGGCTCATGGGTAAAGCCAGCCAGCATCACATGTTCCAGCGTTTCCAGTTGATCGCGCAACGCAGCATTGATGCGCGGATTGCAATGCCCAAACAAATTCACCCACCAGGAACTGATTGCGTCCAGATAGCGGCGGTCTTCATGGTCAAACAGCCATGCCCCTGATCCCCGCGCAACAGGCAGCAAGGGAAATTTTTCATAGTGCTGCATTTGCGAACAGGGATGCCACACCGCAGCGCGGCTGCGGGTCACTAAATGGGTATTGCGCTGAGTAGAGGCCAACATGTGCGGAATCATAACGGTTTTTCCAGGCCACCTCTAGTTTATGGGTTTTACTGCGGTTTTGCTTTCAGTATCGCCCTGTTTGTGGCATTCTTCGCCCCTTCTGTGTGTATGCACCAATGATTGTTTTGGCTCTCCGGTTAAATACGGGGGCAGCGGAAGGATGGTAGTAATGAAACAAGTTAATGATTTCCGCCTGCGCTTCGGCAAGCGCGAAGTAGTGCCTATCATAATAGGCGGGATGGGCGTGGATATTTCCAGCCGGGAATTGGCTCTGGAAGCTGCCCGTCTGGGGGGTGTCGGACATATTTCCGATGCCATGCTGCCGACCGTGACAGATCGCCACTACAAGACCAAATTTGTCAGCGACAAGCAAAAACAATACAAACTGAATATCGAAAACACCGACAAATCCATCGTGAAATTTGATCTGGTGCAGGTTGCAGAGTCCACCCGCTTGCACGTCAGCAAGACCATGGAAGCCAAGCAGGGTGACGGCATGATTTTCGTCAACTGTATGGAAAAGCTGACCATGAATGCGCCGCGTGAAACCTTGAAGGTTCGCCTGTGTGGCGCGTTGGATGCGGGAATTGACGGCATTACCTTGAGTGCCGGCTTGCATCTGGGCTCATTCGCATTGATGGAAGACAGCCCGCGCTTTCGTGATGCCAAGCTGGGCATCATCGTTTCTTCGCTGCGCGCCTTGCAGTTATTCCTGCGCAAAAATGCCAGACTCAACCGACAGCCTGATTACATCGTGGTGGAAGGCCCGCTGGCCGGCGGGCATCTGGGCTTCGGCATGGATTGGGCGGAATATGATTTGCACACCATCGTGGCAGAAATTATTGCGCATCTCAAAACCGAACACCTGGACATCCCGGTAATCGCCGCAGGCGGCGTATTTACAGGCAGCGATGCCGTAAAGTTTCTGGAGGCGGGCTGTGCTGCGGTGCAGGTGGCTACTCGCTTTACCGCCGCCAAAGAATGCGGTATCCCGGCAAAAATTCAACAAGAGTATTTCAAGGTCAACGAGGAAGATATCGAGGTCAACATGATCTCCCCGACCGGCTATCCGATGCGCATGATCAAGAGTTGCCCGGCCATCGGCGACGGCATACGTCCCAACTGCGAAGCTTATGGCTATCTGCTCGATGCCAACGGCCATTGCGCCTACATTGACGCCTACAACCGCGAAGTTGCGCTACATCCCGATGCCAAAAAAATTGTGGTGATGGA
>JANONO010000375.1:0-4151 GCA_031420875.1 Gallionellaceae bacterium
GTCTGACAGGCAGGGCCAGCCGTGATTCATGTCGTTGACTATGGTGCGGGCAATATCGGATCTGTACTCAACATGATCAAGCGGGTTGGCTGCGAAGCGTTGCTGACTGGAATGGCCCAAGTCTTGTCTTTCGCAACAAGATACTGTAACTCCACGTCACAGATTTGATAATGCAATTCACAAACGACATTATTTATGTTGAATCTATCCCTTTGTCTAGTGTGATGTGTAAGCGTAATTCTAATAACGTCCGTTTTGAATAATGTTAGATCACGGATTCAAGATAATAAAAACTTTGCTTCATACAGTTGCAATGCTAATTTCATGTAGGGAAATTGATGGTCAAAAGCTTCGTTAAACTTTCTGAGGTTGATTCAGATGCGTATCCTACTTGGACTGACTGAAGTTTCGGGCTTCTTTGCAAGACTCAAACAAGGTTTCGATGAGTTGGGTGTTGAGGCGGTTCACGTCTCTCTTCAACCTCACCGTTTCTCTTACTCTGGCGAAGGCCGGGCACCCCGTGTGGTGGCTTGGGCCCAGTACGCAGTAGCGCAGCGCCTGAGGGCGGCCCGATCAGCCGCACCGGGTCGAGCATTCTGGTTGGCGGCGGTGGTCTTCACTCGCTTGCTACTTTTTGCTTGGGCGCTTGGACGCTTCGACGTGTTCATTTTGGGCGCCGGATCCAGTTTCTTTTCCTTTCGTGAGTTTCCATTGCTCCGTTTGCTGGGAAAAAAAGTAATCTACACCCTTTATGGAACTGACTCCCGGCCGCCATACATTGACGGCTTTTTTGATCCAGGCCAGTATGGGCTGCCTGTGTGCGCCACTCATGATCCAGAGATGGATACGCCTCGCCAACGCGCCGAACGGTTCGCCTTGGCCCATGCGGCAATTGCCAGACGGCGCCGCCGGCAGGTGCGGACTATAGAGCGCAATGCCGTGGCAGTGGTATGTGGCCCGAGCTATAGCCATTTTCTGACTCGACCGTTTGTAAGCTTCTGCGCAGTGGGTTTACCGATATCGGCGGTTCAAGGGGTCCCGGAATCAAGCATGCCGTTACAAAAGGGGCCGGTACGCATCCTCCATGCACCCTCTGAGTTGCGTGGCAAAGGGACGCATGAGATACGCAGCGCTATTGCCATTCTGAAAGCCCGCGACCTGCCGATAGAGTACGTTGAAATCAGTGGCCGTCCCAATGCCGAGGTTATGGCAGAAATCGCACTCTGTGACTTGGTCATTGATCAGTTCTACTCGGATATGCCGATGGCGACGTTTGCAACCGAAGCCGGGTTACTCGGCAAACCGGCGGTGGTCGGTGGCTACTATTCAGCCAGCGTTCGGGGCCATGTCCCCACTGACCAGTTACCCCCTACTGCCTTCTGTCATCCTGACAAACTTGCGGACACTGTCGCCGCGCTCGTCACTGATCCGGCTGCAAGGGCGCAGCTAGGCGCCGATGCGCACCGATACGTAACGGAAAGATGGGATGTAAAAGTCGTGGCCAGCCGCTTCCTGCAGATATTGAAAGGCGTGCCGCCAGATTGGCTTATCGACCCGCATCAGGTTACCTATCTTCACGGGATAGGTTTGAGCGAAAGCCAGGCCCGTGCGAATATTGCCGCGCTGATTTCCCTTGGCGGGGTGGAGGCTCTCCAGCTCTCGCACAGACCCGATTTGGAGCGATTGTTCGCCCGCTTTGCGGGAGAAACGGATTTGCCATGCTGAGCAGGATCGGCAAGGATACGGCTATCTACGGCGCCTCGACGTTATTGGTTCGGGGCATCCAGATTGTTCTCATTCCGATATACACCCGCATACTGGCACCAGCCGAGTATGGTGTCATTGACCTTATCATCATTCTTGGGGCGCTGGTGAATCTCACGGTGGCCCTGGAAATTTCTCAAGGCGTTGCACGCTCCCTGGCGGAATCGTCTACTCCGGAAGACCGCTGTGGCTACGCCACCAGCGCCGTGATGTTCAGCGCGACCGCCTATGGATTATTCGCGCTCGTCGCGTGGATGTTTGCCGAGCCGCTCGCGGATCTGTTGTTTGGCTCTGGCGAATGGGCCGGTGCGCTTCGCATCGCAGTGGTGGCGATGGCGCTTAATGGGGTATTCGTGTTGCTGCAGGACATCCTGCGATGGCGGTTTCGGCCCGGCGCCTACGTTTTGGCAAGCGTAGTCTATACGCTGTTCAGTGCGGGTCTTGGCATTTATCTCGTGGTTTTTGCAGGCGCCGGGGTGGAGGGGGTTTTTTGGGGGCAGGGGGCGGGCGCCATGGCTGGCGCACTCGTGGCAGCATTCCGGCTGGGCGACACCCTGGGGCTTGCTTTCGACGGCAGGAGGTTGCGGCACATGCTTGCCTATTCGATGCCCTTGGTGCTTTCTAGTGCAGCGGTATTTGCCAACCTCTTTATTGACCGTATCGCGGTGAAATACCTGCTCGGCATCGAAGATCTCGGCATGTACAGTGTTGCGGCTCGTTTTGCCTCCGTTGTAGCGCTGCTCACAATCGGACTGCAAGCGGCGCTTACCCCGATTGTCTTTCAAAACTACCGTGATCCCGGAACCGCTGTCACGGTGGGGCAGGTATTCCGTTACTACTGCATTGGGCTTATGCCTATCGTTGGTTTCATCGCTTTGTTTGCCGGCGAGTTGCTGCAGATTCTGACCGGACCGGCTTTCTATGGCGGGCGAGAGGTGCTGCCCATTCTTGTGGCAACTGCATTTTTCACTAACTTGTACATCTTTGCACCGGGTCTGTTTATAAAGAAGAGGACGGGTTTGGTGGCTGGTGTTAACGTCACGGCGGCGGCTCTTAATTTGGCGCTCTGCGTTGTATTGGTGCCACACCTCGGTATAATTGGTGCTGCCACCTCGGCGCTGATGGCGGCAGTGTTTGCCTTTGCCAGCTATTTCTTCTTGGGCCAGCGGTTTTATCCCATACCATATGACTGGAAACGCTCCGGGTCCGTGCTTATTGTTGGTGGGCTGCTGGTCGGGGCGGGGATATGGCTTAACTCGGTACTGCCTGTCATGGATTTTAAAATGGTCGCAACGAAGATTCTGATACTTGCCGCCGGTACGGCGGTTGTCATGATCGTTGCGCTGGACCGCGATGACCTGTCCAGGCTACTGAATTTGTTTTCGCGGAAAAGGTAAAAATTTTAACAAGGGGGCAGCCAAAATGGGGGCTTTCCTTACTGCGGTATTCGGTATCCGGATACCCCGCTACTTGCGGTGTGGTGCTTCATCAGGTAAGAATTATCCATGCAATTAAAGCTTACCCCATTAGTCACGATTGTGATCCCCGCTTATAACCACGGCAAATACCTTAAGCAGGCAATAGACAGTGTGCTTGACCAAGATTACCTTAATATAGAGTTGATCGTATTAGACGATGGGTCAACTGATAATACACACGAGGTTTTGGAGAGTTACGGAAAGCAATTCTATTGGGAATCTCAGAAGAATATGGGGCAGGCAAGAACCTTAAATAAAGGCTGGAGTATGGCGAAAGGGGAGGTGCTGGCCTATCTTTCAGCCGATGATGTGTTATTGCCCCAAGCCACGAGCAAGTCCGTAGCCTGCTTGCTGGATAATCCTGAGGCGGTTTTATGCTATGGGGATTTTCGACTGATTGATGCGGAATCAAGAGTGATTCGGAATGTGGTGGCACCTGAATATAATTATAGAGACATGGTAGTGCGTTTTATCTGTGCACCTGGTCCTGGGGCCTATTTCTGGCGTAGCGCTTTTGATAAAACCAATGGATGGGATCCTGCTTTTCGGCAATATCCAGATTATGACTATTGGTTGCGGTTAGGCTTAGTAGGCACCTTTGCACACATTCGAGAGCAGTTGGCTGAATTTCGGGTGCACGAAGAGTCACAGACATTTGCACAGACCACTGTCGAGCGTGCAGAAGAAGCATTAAGGGTAATGGAAAAGTATTTTCAGTTGCCAGATATCCCTTTAGAAATATTGGCCGCTAAAAGTCATGCGATGGCTAATGCACGCTTCCTGGTAGCACAGTTGCACCTTCGCTCTGGTAGGTATAGAGCTGCATTTATGCAGATATATAAAGCAATAATCATATCGCCACGAATATTTTTTTCTTTGAGGGTGCAGAGAATGCTTGCCAACGGCTTT
>JANONO010000376.1:0-8037 GCA_031420875.1 Gallionellaceae bacterium
CGAATGGAGAATGTCGCCGACGATGGCCACACGCAGGTTGTGAAATTCTTTCTTGTAGTGGCGGATGGTGAACATGTCGAGCAAGGCTTGCGTCGGATGCGCGTGGCGACCGTCACCGGCATTGATGACATGAATTTCCGGTGCGACATGTTTGGCAATGAGATGCGCTGCACCGCTCTGGCTGTGGCGCACTACGAACATATCGGCATGCATGGCGCATAGGTTGTCCACGGTATCGAGCAGGGTTTCGCCCTTGCTGGCAGAAGAGGAGCCAATATTCAAATTCACCACGTCAGCCGATAAACGCTTGGCGGCAATTTCGAAAGTGGTGCGGGTGCGGGTGCTGTTTTCAAAAAAGATGTTGAATATGGATTTGCCGTGCAGCAAGGGCACTTTTTTGATTTCGCGCCCCTCCGCGACGTTCACAAATGATGCCGCACGATCCAGAATGCCGCGCAAAATGGACGCGGGTAAGCCTTCAGTGGTCAACAGATGTTGCAGTTCACCATGCTTGTTGAGCTGCGGATTATTCATACATAAAGCACCATCGCGGGTTCGTCAAAATAAGCTTGTAAGATATGTTGCGCGGCCACTTGATCCAGCAACGGTTTTTGTTTGAGGCCGCGTATGCCCGCATCATTCAACTGCGAGCTGGCAGCGGTGGAAGTATAACGCTCATCCACCAGAATCGTGGGCAAATTAAAGCGCCCCTTGAGGCGCTGCGCGAATCGGCGACAAAGCCTAGTCATCTCGTGTGGCGAGCCGTCATCATGGCAGGGCAAGCCCACTATCAGCGCCACCGGTTGCCACTCTTGTATGAGCGTAGCAATGGCAGCAAAGCGCTGTTCATTTTTCTCATCACGCAAAGTAGTTAACGCCTGTGCTGTGCCTGAAATATTATTGCCGACTGCTATTCCAATACGCTTGGTGCCAAAATCAAATGCCAGCAGTGTTCCGTGCGGGAGGTCAACCGCCATATTGGGTATCACCTATTAGTTTAGGATGCCTCTAAAAATTCAGAGTTCGCTCAAATGCAAGGCGCGAGAAAAATTTAGCAGCGCCGCATATGAGGTATATGTTAGCAAGAAATTATTCCCGCAACGCGGCAGTTGAGATGAAATCTGGATTTTTAGAGGCATCCTAAGCATGTCCTGCATCCTCCGATAAAGACGCATAATCCACACCCAACAAGGCCATGGCTGCGGGCAAGCGTGCCTCTGCGGGCAGGTCGAACAAAATATGTTCAGAAGCCGGTACGCTGAGCCAGGCATTTTGCGATAGCTCGTGCTCTAACTGACCTTGCGTCCATCCGGCATAGCCCAGTGTGACCAGCAAATTACGGGGCTCCTTGCCCAGCCCTACCGCTTGCAGAATATCTCTGGAGGTGGTCAGGCCAACTTTGTCATTAATGGCCAAAGTAGATTGCCACTGCCCAACAGGCTCGTGCAAGACGAAGCCTCGATCAACTTGCACCGGGCCACCATAATGCACGGGTAA
Organism: Gallionellaceae bacterium; assembly: GCA_031420875.1. Taxonomy (GTDB): domain Bacteria; phylum Pseudomonadota; class Gammaproteobacteria; order Burkholderiales; family Gallionellaceae; genus Nitrotoga. The sequence continues at coordinate 1,498 of JANONO010000376.1, forward strand.
TTTTTTTAACTCTTCATTGTTTAAAGGGGCTTGTATCTGGGCAAACAATTCAGCCAAGGTGAGGTTGGTTGGGCGGTTTACCACGATACCCAACGCGCCTTGCTCATTGTGCTCACAAATGTATATGAGTGACTTTGCAAAAACTGAGTCCACCATGGCAGGCATGGCGATGAGAAAGTGATGCTTGAAATCAAGTTGCGACATAAGTGTTATTGTAATCTCCTAGCGTGGCCTGCACAATTTATACATTATATGGTTACGCTCAATGAGGATAATCTGGATTTAATTCATGGGGGGGTTAATTCACCGGCAAAGAGCGATAGCGACTAACCTCGTCAGGCGTGACGATGCCCGCTTGATTACCCCATGAGTTACGAAGGTACGACACCACTGCCGCCACGTCTTCATCGCCCAGCACGGAGCGAAAGGGCGGCATACCAAATGGGCGTGGATTGCCTAGCGTACCCGGCGGATAACCGCCATTCATCACGATGCGTACCAGATTCACCGCCGAAGGCGTAGCCAGTGAGTGCCGCCCGGCGAATGGTAGATAAGCCGGGGGATTACCATCGCCCGTTTCCCCATGACATTCTGCACAGTGTTTTTTATACAGCTTGCCACCCCAATCCATTACCACTTCGTGTTGCACTTTGCTCAGCAGCGCGCCGCCAGATTGTGCGGGGGCGCGGGTGGGAGGCAATGATTTCAAATATTCCGCCATCGCCTGTAAATCATCATCGCTCAAGTGTTGCAGACTTTTATAGACCACCTCAGACATCGGCCCGACCACTGCCGCGCGTTCCGATACACCCGTTTTGAGCAGATCAACAATATGCTGCTTATCCCACTTGCCTACACCCGCTCTGCTATCCGAGGTCAGCGATGAGGCATACCAGTTGGACATCGGCATCATGCCACCTGCCATGTCTTCCTGTTGACCGCCCCCTAAGGCATCGCGGCTGGTGTGGCAGGCGTTGCAATGCCCCAGCCCCTGCACCAGATAAGCACCGCGATTCCATTCAACGCTGCGGCTCGCATCGGGTTGATACGCGCCCGGCCTGAAGTAAAGTGCGCGCCAAATCGCCAGCACAAATTGCGATCTGTACGGAAAACGCAGAGTGTGTTGACGATTAGTCTGCACAATCGGAGGCAGCGTTTTCAGATAGGCATACAGCGCATCCGAATCGGCGCGTGTAATTTTTGTGTAACTGGGGTAGGGAAATGCCGGGTAAAGCAGTGTGCCATTTTTCGATTTTCCATGATGCAAGGCGCGCCAAAAATCATCTGCCGTCCAGTCGCCCAAACCGGTTTTAGGGTCGGGTGTCAGATTGGAGGAAAGCACCTGACCAAAGGGTGTCTCGATGGCGCGACCCCCGGCATAAGCAAGCCCGCCGCGCACAGTATGGCAAGCGGCACAATTGCCTGCCAGCGCAAGATATTGGCCGCGACTCACTTGCTCGGTTTGAGCCTGCACCACGACAGTGGATATAGGCTCGCTCAACTCCAGCACATAGGGATAGCCAAACACAGCGCCTATGAGTGCCATAACAATTGCCGACAAAATCAACAATACACGTTTCATGGAATGCTCTTTTTGGGCGGGAAACTGCCACATTCAAACGGCGGCTTGACCGGTGCAAATGCAGCAGGCGCAGCATTCTTAGGTGCTGGCAGCAAGGCTAAGTAAGCGCTTGCGGCAGCAATGTCATCCATGCTTAATTCCTTGCTGATTTTTGCCATGCAATCTGGCGCGGCAGCATGTCGTGCCCCGATTTTCCACGAGCTGAGTTGTGCGTACAGATAGGCGTGAGGCAAGCCGACCAGACCCGGCGTGGCAGGCATCACACCCATCAGCGCCTTGCCATGACAAGAGATACAAGCTGGAATTTTTCGCCGCTCATCACCCCGCATGACCAACTCACGCCCCATGTCTAGCGTGGCTTGCGTTGCGTTGCTGGCTTGCGGCGGCGGATAGGGAAGTTTTTGCTGAGCGAAGTATTCCGCCATTTCACGCAAGTAGGTGTCGGGCAAATTATCGACCAGATAAATCATCGCCTCATTCCGACGGTGACCATCGCGAAAATTAACTAATTGATTGTAAAGATAGCCGGCCGGTTTGCCTGCGATGCGCGGGTAGTACCCCTCATTGGTGGCGCGACCTTCCTTGCCGTGGCACACCACACAAGCCGCGACTCGTTGGGCAATCGTGTCAGGTGGGCGAGGCTGAGCAGCCAGCGTAGGCGCTGTGGTGAACAGGCTTGCTGCAAATAAGCAGCTTGCCATGTTTCTTAACTTTCGGCTCATTCCAATCCTCATTCGAGTGGGTAATCTTCAAGACATCTTTAGCGGCCTGTCGTGACGCAATGCGACGCGCTAAATTAATGAATAGCGGGCACCTCTATAAATTCAAAATCCTAAGCGAGACAAGGCGCGAGAAAAATTTTAGCGCGCCGCATATGTTTGATATGTAAGCGTTAAAATTTTTTGAGCAACGCCGTATCGCGACGGAGTTTGGATTTATAGAGATGCCCTAGCGGGTGTTTACTAATCCTCTGCCTTGGTAGCAATAAAGCCGGCAATTTGTTGCAGCAATCCTTCTGCGCGGTGGAAATTGGCGTGGTGATGCAATTCCTCTTCCGAGTAAAACTTAACATGCTCCAGCAACTCGACTTCCTGGTAAGGCTTACCTAGGTAGGCATTCACACCCAGTTCCAGTGCGTATAAACGGTGTTTTTCGGCGGCGCGTGAAGTGATGATGATGATGGGCATATTTTTGTATCTTTGGTCACTACGCAAGCGTTTGGTGAGCTCGAAGCCATCCATGCGTGGCATCTCAATATCCAGCAACATCATGTCTGGCGTAAATTCTGCCAGTTTTTCCAGCGCATCCACGCCATCGTTGGCAGTTACCACCTGATAGCCTGCGCGTATCAACATGCGGCTAGTGACCTTACGCACGGTGAGCGAATCATCCACCACCATCACCAGCAACTTGGCTGCGGCTACCGTTACCGGTGTTACGGCAACATTGGCCTTGCTGATAGTTTTTGCGCCCGACGCATATTGCTCCAGCGTGATCGGATTAATAATCAGCACCACCTTGCCACTGCCCAGAACAGTCGCGCCCGCAATGCCTGGCAAGCGCGCCAATTGCGGGCCTATATTTTTCACCACCACCTCCTGATTGCCGATCAGTTCATCTACATGCAAGGCCATGCGCCGCTCACCGCTACGCAATAATAATATCGGGTTATAGGGACGACTCTCCGGCTGATAGGACTCATTGCCAAGCAGGCGCATCAAGTTAAACAGGGGGTAATGGTTGCCATCCCACGCGACTTCCCCCTTGTTATATAGCTCTACCAAGCCCGCATGTTTGATCTGCTGAACCTGCGCTATCATGCCCACGTTGATCGCATAAGTTTCATGAGCGGCTTGCACCATCAGGGTTTGCCCCACCGCTAGGGTCAGCGGCAGACGAATCACAAAGCGCGCACCTTTGCCGCGTTCAGAAAACACATCTATGCGACCGCCCAGAGCGGTAATGTCGTTACCCACCACATCCATGCCTACGCCGCGCCCGGAGATTTCAGTGACCCCTTGCGCGGTAGAAAGTCCGGTGGCAAATATCACCTGCATGATCTGATTTTCAGTGACCTTTTCGTCCTTTTGAAAGATGCCATGCTCCAGCGCCTTCTGGTGCAGACGATTAAGATCCAGACCTGCGCCGTCATCGGCAAACTCAAACACTACCTCGTTATTTTCTTGGCGTAATGCAAGACGAATTTCACCGATAGGCAGCTTGTTTAATTTAATTCGCTCTTCTGTGCCCTCCAGACCGTGATCTATAGAGTTGCGTAACATGTGCTCAAAGGGCGCGGTCATTTTTTCCAACATGCTGCGATCCAACTCCACATCCCCACCCAGTATCTCTAGGTTGACCTTCTTCCCCAACTCTTTGCCAGTGCGCCGTATGATGCGATACAAGCGCTCACTGATGGTGGAAAACGGCACCATGCGTATAGACATCAGGCTTTGCTGTAATTCGCGATTCAGGTGAGCTTGCGCCGTTAATGCGGCACTGGTTTCATCCAGATTTTTTAATAGTGCTTGCTGCACGGTTTGCACGTCATGCACACTTTCATTCATCGAGCGCGTCAAATCCTGAAAGTGGGTAAACCGATCGAATTCCAGAGGATCGAATTGTTCCGCTGTTTCTTGGGACAAAGTGACCCGCGCTTGCATCTGCGCTTCGGCTTGAATTTCTATTTCACGCAATTGTTTGCGTAACCGCTCTATGCTGTTGGTCAATTCTTTCAAGCCGCTCTTAAAGCCGCGCAGCTCGCCTTCAATGCGCGAACGAGTCACGCTGATTTCGCCCGCCTCATTCACCAATGAGTCAACCATATCTGAGCGCACGCGCAACATGGCCGCAGCCAATGCGCCCGCGCTGGTTTCAAACACAGGCAATTCAGCAGGCAAGCGAATTGTTTCAGCCGCTACTACAGCAACAGATGGTGGTGCAATAGCAGTCGGCGTTGCTGCTGTAATGGGCGTGGCAACTTCGGCAGGTGTACCGCTACGCAATCGTTCCAGCGTGCTTCCAATGCGGTCAGCGTAATTTTGCAGGCCTTCCCAAAAATCGGCATCTTGCTGCGACGCGGCTTTTTCTACATGCGTTTCCGTGATATGCGTTAACTCGCCCAGCCGCATTGCGCCCACCATACGGGCGCTCCCCTTCAAGGTATGCAGTGTGCGCTGCAAATTTTTACCGTAGATATTCTCGCTAGGACGTTCTATCCATGAACGCATATCGCTGGTGAGTTGAGAATATAGATCGGCAGCCTCTTCCAAAAAGATCGGCAGCAACTGCTCGTCCAAGTCATCGCGCACTACCCGTTCATTCATTACCTCTTGGACTTCAGAGTCGTCGGCAGCAGGCCGGATAGGTGGCGCGGTTTCGCTTGCTGATCGCGTCATTAAAGTTGCTGCTAGCGGATGTGCTACTGCTGGTGTTGCTGGTGCAACTGCAACTGCCGGAGCGACCGCGACCGACTCCTCTTCTGGTGTTACCTGTTCTGGTATTACCTGTTCTGGCAGTATCTCTTTTGGCATTACCTCTTTTGGCAGAGCAGCTTCCACCGATGATTCTACTGCTGCTAAAATTTCGGTCAATGCCATCTCTGGCTCTGGCAACACTAGTTCTGGCAATGCCAAATCTGACAATGTCGGCAGCTCCGATGTATCGGCTTGCAACTGGCTTATCAATGCTGGAGTGAGGTGATATTCCCGATGGTTGCTGACTTCCAGCCCTATACTCTCTAGCTCCGACACCACGTTTTCCAGCAAGGATTGTTGTGTTTGGCTCAAGGTAAATGGTCTATCCATGCGCGCTTGTAGCCATAACTCCAAGGCTTGAGCAAGCTCTGCAACATCGAAATAGCCTATTGCTCGATGCACCCCTCCGAGAGTATGGGCGGCGCGCATAAAGTCATAGGGTATGGCCGATGGCTCACGGGTACTCAAGGCAGCAAGATGGCTTTGTAAAACGGCCACATTCTGTGCGGCCTCTTGTGTCGAGATACGGAATAATTCGGGCGACATAGCGACCGCCTCGTCCATCTCGAATGCTGGCTCTGGTTCAGATGCAGACTCTGGCTCGGACATCAATGCCGGCTCTGTTTCAAAAGTCAGCGCTGGCAAAGATGCCATGTCAAACTTGAGGTCTATTCCGGGTTTAATACTGGGCTCAGGTTCGGACTCCAGTTCAAATGCTAAATCTGGCAAGGGGTCAATTTCTAACTTGAAGCTAGGCTCCAGTTCAATCTGCAGCTCTGGTTGCGGAGCGAGTGTTAGCTCTGGTGCAGGCTCAAAATCCAGCTTAAAGTCAGGCTCTAATTTTTGCTCAACATCTGGTTTCAGCTCAACACTGGGCTTCTGTTCAACACTGGGCTTCTGTTCAGCGCCGGGTTTCTGTTCAACGATAGGCTCTTGCTCAGCATCCGGCACAAGCTGAGGCTTAAGCTCTATTTGCGCGGCAGACATTATTTCAGCGCCGTTCACAATTTGTTTCGCAGTGGCCAGCAATGCAGCGTAATCAAGTTGCACCGCCTCGCGCTTGGCCAAGCTGTTCACCCAGCCCTGGAATAATTGCTCCGCAGCACTTAAAAATTTCAATAATTCCGGTGTCGCCGGTTTAGCATTGTCCAGCCAGATGTTCATGGCATTTTCCATAGCCCAAGCTACTTCGCCCAACTCAACCAAGCCAACCATGCGTCCACTGCCCTTCAGTGTGTGCAGGCCACGACGAATCGTCACCAATGGCTCACGGCTTTCCAGATGCAGCTGGCTTAATGCCAAGTTAGTACGTAATGTTCCCAGTACCTCTTGCGCTTCTTCCAGGAAAATTTCCAGCATGTCCTCATCGCCGTCCAACTCCGCCTCGGCCAACTCTTCCACGGCCAGCTCTTCTTCGGCCAAGCCTTCTTCCACAGGGATAGGCGCTGCGGCGACAGGTGTTGCGGTGATGGATAGCGGCGT
>JANONO010000377.1:0-3315 GCA_031420875.1 Gallionellaceae bacterium
GGATATTGCACAACGCATGCAGCAACAAACTGTAATGAAAGCGGTTGAAGATATACGCAAGTCGGCGAAGATTGAATAAGGCGTTATCAACAGGGCTCCTCTAAAAATTCGTCATTCCCGCGAAGGCGGGAATCCAGCTTGTTGATTTGACTAGGCTCCCGCCTTCGCGGGAGCGACGAAATATGGATTTTTAGAGGTGGCCTACAGCTTAGTTCAAGCCAGGACGTGATTGGCGCGCGGGTGTCCCGCCCGCAGCGGACAGGATGTCCGCGCTCCCAATTGCCATTGCTGAAACTCACCTCAAAACGGACAACTGAATTTTTTATATTTAATCAAAACACCCTGAATTTCAACTGCAAAGAAAGCGACCCATACAGCTTATCCTTGTAGCCGGGGATCATCAGTAGGTTAGCCCCTATCCTTTTATACTCTATGCTGGCCGTAGGAATAGCTATAACAAACCAGCCACCATTCTGCATCTTGGGATAGCCGTCAATGACTCCCATGACCGCTCCCAAACGAACCCGGCTCAGTGCGAGTGGTTGCCAATACCAGCCCGCATAATGAGACATTTTATTGTTGCTGTTATCCAGCATACCCAAGGTAATTGAGCCCACAGTTGAATAGCGGTACTCGCCTCCCAACCCGATATTGCGATTGTTAAGCCCCTTGTCTGTTTGAAAGTGGTAAGAGTAAAAGCCGGGATTCAACCAAAGCTCGCTGATCGGTTTAGACTCAATGACAGTCATAGAACCCAAAGTTTCAGCAGTGGCTATTGCGGGGATTAAAACCAAAAAAATGAAGGCTGTTATTTTCAGAATGAAATTCCTGACCGACACAACCCAAGCAACAAAGCACCCTGCCCCGTGTGCGCTAATGCTTAGCACTATTAGCAATTTTCTCCGCTGCACGCTCTGCTGCGCGCACAGTATTCGCGACCAGCATGGTGATCGTCATCGGACCCACACCGCCGGGAACGGGGGTGATCCAGCCTGCCACTTTTTTTGCGCTGTCGAAATCCACATCGCCCACTAGCTTGCCATTAGCCAAGCGGTTTATCCCTACGTCTATGACTGCGGCACCCGGTTTTATCATATCGCCGGTAATCATTTGCGGCTTGCCCGTAGCCACCACCAGAATATCGGCATCGCGCGTGTATTTACCTAGGTCTATCGTTTTAGAAGTGCATATGGTGACCGTAGCATTTTCTTGCAGCAGCATGAGCGCCATCGGCTTGCCAACAATGTTGCTGCGCCCCACGACCACTGCATGTTTACCCTCTAAGGTGATCCCCATTTTTTCCAGCAACATCATGGCACCATGAGGTGTGCAGGGAGGTAGCTCAGTATTGCCGCCGACCAAGGCACCCACGTTCATTGGATGAAATCCATCCACATCTTTTTCCGGGTTGATCGCAAGCAGCACTTTGTTGCTGTCTATGTGCTTGGGCAAGGGCAATTGCACCAGCAGGCCATGAATTTTTGAATCGGCATTCAGGCTGGAAATTTTAGCCAGTAGCGTAGCTTCGGGGGTGTCGGCGGGCAAGACTATATGTTCTGAATGCAAACCTAATTCGGCACAGGCTTTGACTTTATTGCTGACATAGACCTTGGAGGCAGGGTCTTCTCCGACGATGATGACCGCCAAGCCGGGCGTGATGCCGCGCGCTTTCAGCGCATCAGCGCGCACCTTCCATGCGGCGCGGACTTCTTGCGCGATGGCTTTGCCGTCAACAATCTGTGCGGTCATAGTTGCATCCTTAAAATTCCGGCTTCACTAAAATTCTGGCTTGACAGGCGCATTTTGATAATTGGCCACGCCCGCCATGATTTCTGCACGCGCTTCGGCTATGCCAAACCAGCCCTCAATTTTGACCCACTTATTGGGTTCCAAATCTTTGTAGTGCTGGAAAAAATGAGAAATCTGTTTGAGCGTGATTTCCGGTAATTCACTATGGTTCTTCAAGCCCCGATACAGCGTGGACAATTTGTCCACCGGCACGGCCAGCACCTTGGCATCTTGCCCGGCTTCGTCTTCCATCTTGAGCACCGCCAAGGGGCGGCAACGCACCACCACGCCTGTGAGCAGCGGCACTGGCGTAATCACCAGTACATCCACCGGGTCTCCGTCAGCAGATAGCGTATGCGGGATATAGCCATAGTTGCAGGGATAGTGCATGGCCGTGTTCATAAAGCGATCAACAAAAATTGCGCCTGATTCCTTATCTACTTCGTATTTTACCGGCTCTCCGTGCATGGGAATTTCAATAATCACATTAAAATCGTCAGGCAAATCTTTTCCGGAGGGGACTTTATTTAAACTCATGGTGCGATGCTTTCGTGCTGTTATAAAAAGGGCGCGAATTGTAGCATTGAGCGGGGGGAATCTAAAACGGCATGATCCGGCTGAAAAATAAAGCCCACAGCTTCGCAACTGTGGGCTTGTTAGCTTCAGCATCATGCGCGGCATGATGCTTTTTTAAAATTACAACAGCGGCACGATCATCAGCGCCACGATGTTAATGATCTTAATTAGCGGGTTGACCGCTGGGCCAGCAGTATCCTTGTACGGATCACCTACCGTGTCACCGGTAACAGCGGCCTTGTGTGCTTCCGAACCCTTGCCGCCGAAGTTGCCTTCTTCAATATATTTCTTGGCGTTGTCCCACGCCCCACCACCGACGGTCATCGAGATCGCAACAAAAATTCCGGTGACAATGGTGCCGACCAGCACACCACCCAACGCTTGCGCGCCCAGCGTCAGGCCGACAATCACTGGCACAGCAATCGGCAGCAGCGACGGGACAATCATTTCCTTGATCGCGGCCTTGGTCAGCATGTCCACGCAAACGCCGTATTCCGGTTTGCCCGTACCTTCCATGATGCCGGGGATTTCCTTGAACTGGCGGCGCACTTCCACCACGACTGAACCAGCGGCACGACCGACGGCTTCCATGCCCATCGCGGCGAACAGATAAGGCACCATGCCGCCGATGAACAGGCCGATAATGACCATGTGGTTGGATAAATCGAAGGTGGTGACAAAGCCTAACTTCGCATCCAGCGCATGGGTATAGTCGGCGAACAGCACCAGCGCGGCCAGACCAGCGGAGCCGATGGCATAGCCTTTGGTGACGGCTTTAGTGGTGTTGCCCACTGCGTCCAGCGCATCGGTAATCTTGCGCACGTCGGGCGGCAGCTTGGACATTTCTGCGATGCCGCCAGCGTTATCGGTGATCGGGCCGTAAGCATCCAAGGCGACGATAATCCCAGCCATGGACAGCATGGAAGTGGCAGCGATGGCGATGCCGTATAG
>JANONO010000378.1:0-4982 GCA_031420875.1 Gallionellaceae bacterium
CATAATTCGTGAGGGCGAGAATGCAGGATGCCGAAGGTAGTGTCGTCGGAACGTGCGATAACAATCAGCATTTTGTCTGGCAGTACGCTGGCATCCAACCAAATAAACATTCGGTGCTTGGAAACGTGCGGGGTAGCGATGTATCGTGGCAAGCCTTTGAGAGCGGAGCGAAGATGCTCTCCTGTTCTGCCAAAACGCCACCAATATATTTTTCGGTTACGGTCTTTATTCTTTTCCCGCACTGACTTGACGTGTTTTACCACATATTCAAACGGAGCCTCGTAGAGTGCGGCTTCGGCCTCACTCATTAAGATACCAAAATCTATTACCCACCCATCCGAGTATCTACGAGCTAGGTCTGCTCCGTTGTATCGAGGCTTAACAACTTCGCTATTGGGTTGACCATTTGGGTTCGGTAGATTGAGCCAATGTCGCGCAAGCTCACCCTCAATATCAAATGCCCCATTTTTTTCTGGACCTTGAAAACACACCGCAGCATTTTCTTCGAGCGGTTGGGCTAGAGTCACATCTAGCGCACTCTTGCATTGCTGCATGACATCACCATTTAAGGGAAATGTTCTAAAAAAGAGTTGGCTTCGGTCATAGGTTGTTAAATCTGCGTATATCCACGGAGCATCTTTTCCATCTAGCCGATGCTTCGGCAAGTTTCCAAAAGAAATAAGACTCACACGAACTGCTGCTCCCTCGTTGATCCAAGATTCATCCGACCAAGCATCAAAAATATTGATGAACGAAAGCTCTATTCCATCGGGCACAACATTTTGCGGAATATCAGTTGAAATGATACGTTTGATTACCTCTCTATTTTGTCCACCGCGTATCGAGTTAGTCGCTACCAGTCCGGCACGCTGACATTTTCCCGTTTCGATTTGCGCACGCGCTTTCTCGAACCAGTAGGTCACCAAGTCCGCGCCGCCGGGTACACGGCCATCATATTCAGCGCGCAGAGTTTGAACATAATCCTCACCCAGCTCGCGCAACATTTTACTGCCACCCAAAAAGGGCGGGTTGCCGATGATAGCGTCCACTGTCGGCCATTGCGCCTCGACGATTGCACCCCCATCCCAGCCTTCCCCCTGAGATGGGGAAGGAGCGAGTAGTGCATCGCGGTTCTCGATATGGTCGAGCGGTTGCAGGATGGGGTTCTTGCGGATGGGGTAGCCGTTTTTGAGCATCCACTGGATTTCGCCGATCCACACGGTGACGCGCGCGAGTTCGGCCGCATACGGATTGAGTTCGATGCCTAGCACGTTGGCGGGTGAGCATTCGATGGTGATTTGCCGTTGCAAGCCCAAAACTTCGGCTTCGAGGTTGGCTTTGTGTTCGAGGTCTTTCAGCGCGCGCAGGGCGAGGTAGAGGAAATTACCGCTGCCGCAAGCGGGGTCGAGCACTTTGAAATGCTTGAGCCGTTCGAGATACGCGATGAATGCGCCTTGTGCTTCCGGCAACGCATTCTTCGAGCCCTTGCCACCCTTTTCATACTGCGCCATGCGCTCGGCGATGATGCGTTTCGCAGCTTGCCATTCCGCCGCCAGAGGTTCGACGATCACCGGGTTAATGATGCGCATGATGGATTGCGGGTCGGTGTAGTGCGCGCCTAGTTGTGCGCGTTTCTTCGGGTCGAGGCCGCGCTCGAACAGTGTGCCGAATATCGAAGGTTCGATGCCGCTCCAATCGAGCTTGGCTGCTGCGTACAGCATTTTTATTTCGGTGGTGTCGAGCAAGGGCGCAATGAATTGCGCCCCTACGCCGGATGTAGGGGCGAGATTCATCACGCCCCCGTCTGTCTCGAACAAGCCGCCATTGAACCAATGAATATCCTCCAGCGCGAAGTCGCCACCCTTGCGCATGGCGTTGAACAGCTCTTCGAAGCGGGCGGAGAGTTTGGCCGGGTCGGTCTGGCTCTTGTCCAGCAGGCGCTCGAATAGCCTGCCCGGCAGCAGTTCGGCATCTTCCGCAAACAGACAAAACAGGCATTGGTTGAGAAAGTGCGCTACTTGCTGCGGGGCATGGCCTCGGGCATTCAACGATTGGGCCAGATCGGCAAACTTGCCCGCCGCTTCTTCGGTGATTTGCGCGATGGTGCGCTTGGGGTGAAATTTATCAGGGTCGGTGAACAGCCAGCGCAACTTTTCGAGGTTGGCGGGTGAGGCTATGTCTTCCAGCAAAATCGTGTGAGTTTCGCTGGGTGCATTGGTAAAGTGGGTGTGAATTTCGATGATGTTGGTATCGCACACCACCAGCAACGGCGGGTTGTCCAAGGCGAGTGCGTAGGTCATCAACTGTTTCAGTGCTTCGCCCAGGTTGCGCCGCGCGGCTTTGTATTCAAACCCGAAAAAGCCTCGCTTCCACACATCCGCCCAGCCTTGCCCGGCACCAGTGCGCGTGGCACCGCGCTCGAAGCAGTAGGTCTCGTGGCTGGATGGGGAAGGGTGCGGCACGCCGACCAGGGCGCATAGGTCAATGAAGTGTAGCTGATAACTGGCGCGCTCTTTGAGCGGGTTATCTTTCCATTTGTCGATGAATTCGCGCGGCGTCATGGCACTGCTATTCGTAACCCAAGCTCTTCAGCATCTGCGGGCTATCAGCCCAACCGCTGCGTACTTTGATCCACACCTCCAGAAAAACTTTTGCATCGAACATCTTCTCCATATCCAATCGTGCTTGAGTGCAAATTTCTTTTAATTTCTCGCCTTTTTTCCCAATCAGCATGGCTTTGTGCGCGTCTTTGTCGACCAGTATGGCGGCATGAATGCGGCGCAGGCCGCTGTCTTCCTGCTTGAATTGTTCGATGACCACGCTGACTGAATAGGGTAACTCATCTCCGGTAAAACGGAATATTTTCTCACGCAATATTTCGGCGGCGAGAAAGCGTTCGTTGCGGTCGGTTATTTCGTCGGCTGCATAAATAGGATCGCCTAGCGGTAAATAGGTGGATATGGTTTGCAGCAGCGTGTCGAGCTGTTTGTCTTGTCTGGCACTGATGGGGACGATGGCGGCAAAATTAAATTCTGCCGACAGGCGTTCAATGAAAGGCAATATTTCTCCTTTGTCCTTTAAGTAATCCATTTTATTTATAACCAAGATGACTGGTATTTCCTTGGGTAATAATTTCAGCACTTGTTGGTCGCGTTCATCATATAGTCGCGCCTCAAGCACAAATAGCACCACGTTGACATCGCGCATACTGCTACTCACCACGCGGTTAAGGCCGCGATTAAGCGTGTTCAGGTGTTGAGTTTGAAATCCGGGTGTATCAACGAACACAAACTGAGCATGCTCTTGAGTCAGTATTCCGGTAATTCGATGGCGGGTTGTTTGCGGCTTGCTGGAGGTGATGCTGACTTTTTGCCCAACCAAATGATTGAGTAAAGTAGATTTACCTACATTCGGACGACCAACGATGGCTATAAAGCCGCTGTGGAAATTATTTGTATCCATATATGTTCAGACCCTGGTTACTGGAGCGCGATTTGACGGTAAGCTGTTTCTGCAGCGACTTGTTCTGCGCTGCGGCGGCTGACACCTTCGCCTTGCGTGGCCATTTTTAATTGCTCGATTTCACATTTAACTTGGAAGAGTTGTGCATGAGCCTCTCCCTGAGTGGCTAGCACGGTGTATTTGGGTAGCGCTAGGCGCTTGCTTTGCAGAAATTCTTGTAACAGCGTTTTATAATCCTTGCCCAGCATTTGCGCATCGGCTTGTGCAATGAATGGGATGTATAGTTTGAGGATAACGCTCTGTGCCGCGACGAAACCAGCATCCAAAAATACAGCAGCAAAAATGGCCTCCATCGCATCGGCCAGAATGGATGGGCGGCGAAAACCGGCACTCTTGCGTTCACCTTCGCCTAGCTGCAACAAATCACCGATCTGTAATTGCTGCGCGAGGGTTACCAGAGCTTGTTGATTGACCAGGTTAGAGCGTAGTCGTGACAGGTCGCCTTCATCCAGGTTGGGCAGAGAGTCGTATAGATGGTTGGCGATCACGCAATTCAGAATGCTATCGCCCAAAAATTCCAGCCGTTCATTATGAGCCGCACTGTGGCTGCGGTGGGTAAGCGCACGTTGCAGCAACTGGGGATGAGCAAACACATGGCCGATTCGACGGCTCAACTCGTCGCGGCTCATCAGTCTATTGCGCCTCGCTGCTCGGGTTGAATTCTAGCAAGAGAGTGGCATTTCCAATCAGCGGCAGTTTTACTGGGTAGCTGGCGCTGATTGATATTCCGCTAGCGTCCTTGCTTATTTCAATATCGCCCGCTTCGACAATTGAAATATTATTTATTTGGGCACGTTTTTCATATGATTCTCTGATGTCTTTGAGTGACGCGGCTTGCATTTCTGGGTCATTGGCAATGGTTTTGAAAATATTGGAAATCTCAGCATTTTCAATATACGGCGGGATAACTTTCAGCGCAAAGATTCCTAGCAATATAAGTATGACTAGCCATATCAATAAACCAGACAAGGTTACACCACGCTGCTTGTGCTTTGTTTTATCCATCATGCCCTCCTCATTGTCTTCATAACTTAGCTATTTGCAAGCCTGGCTATTTATTTCAAGCCTGGCTATTTAATAGTTAGGCCTATGCGTTTTAAATCACTGAAATTCATCCACACCATAAATGCTTTGCCGACAATCAGTTTGTCCGGCACAAAGCCCCAGTAACGGCTATCACGGCTGTTATCACGATTATCCCCCAGCATAAAATAATGGCCATCAGGTACGGTGCAACGAACTGTCCCCACCAAATATTCGCAATTTTCACGATGAGGGAATTCAGCTACCGACGCCAAATTAATACTAGGCACATCTGGATTAATCAGTATCGAATGCGGACTACCAATCAGATTCTCATGGTAGTGCTCAGTATGCACAAAATTTATTGCAGATTCTACATAGTTGTAGTCCCCATCTCGCTGCTGCTCTTGCAATACGCCATTGATAAACAGTTGTTT
>JANONO010000379.1:0-4694 GCA_031420875.1 Gallionellaceae bacterium
TTTTTTCTTCCGGAAACTGTACGGTGATCTTGCGCGCGAACAGATTTTTCCCGGTCAGTTGCATGCCTTTGAGCAACTCAAATAACAGGAACGATTTAAAGAAATGCGTGATTTTTTCCATCATTCGGTCACCACAGCCAATATGGCGTTTGCATCCACGCCCCAACTACGACTACCCAGATCAATGTCAGCGGGATGAAGACCTTCCAACCCAAGCGCATTAATTGATCGTAGCGGTAACGCGGGAAGGTGGCGCGAAACCACAGAAACAGGAATAGCACAAAAGACATCTTGGCCAACAACCAGAAGATGCCGGGCAACCAGTTAAAGGGTGCGACATCAAACGGGGGCAGCCAGCCACCGAGGAACATGATGGCGCACAGCACGGCAATCAAAATCATGTTGGCGTATTCGGCTAGAAAGAACAGCGCGAAGGCCATGCCGGAATATTCGACGTGGAAACCGGCGACGATTTCCGACTCGCCTTCGGCCATATCAAATGGTGCACGATTGGTCTCGGCCACACCGGCAATCAGATACACGACAAACATTGGGAACAGCGGTATGAAATACCAGCCGAACATGCCGCTGCTGCTGTGCTGACCACGTACGATTTCGCTCAGGTTCAGACTCTGCGCCGCCATCAACACGCACACCAGGGCAAAGCCCATGGCGATTTCATAGGATACGATTTGTGCCGCTGAGCGCAGCGAGCCGAGAAAAGCATATTTGGAGTTGGATGCCCAACCGGCGATGATGACGCCATACACGCCTAGCGAAGTCATGGCCAATATATACAGCAGCCCAGCGTTGACATCGGCCAACACCATGCCGTCGGCAAACGGCACTACTGCCCATGCCGCCAACGCCGGCATCAGCGCGAGTATAGGCGCAACCACAAACAGGAAATGATTCGAGCCGGTGGGAACGATGATTTCCTTGAACATCAGCTTCAAGCCATCGGCGATGGGTTGCAACAATCCATAGTAACCGACACGATTCGGCCCAATGCGCACTTGCATCCAGCCGATGATTTTGCGTTCCGCCAGTGTCAGATAAGCCACACCGATCATCAGCGGTAATACAATCGCGACAATTTTGGCCAGCGTCCACAGCGGCATCCAAGCTGCGCCTAGTAGATTTTGCCCGGCTAATTCCAACGCTTGCAGTAATTCCATCATGCTCGCTCCACCGTCACTGTGCCAAACATCGCGCCCAGTCCCGCCGTGGCAGCATGACCGGCAGCCACTCGCACCACCCCTTGCGGCAACTTATCATCCGCTTGTAGATTGAGGCGCGCACTACCCTGCCCCTGGCTGACTCGGATCACTTCGCCCGCTTTGACCCCCAACTTGCTCAGCGCAGCGCTATGCATATAGGCACTGGGCAATGCCGCATCGCGTGTCGCTTGCAGCGGCGCAGAACGGCGCACGATGGCGTCGCTGGAATAGATAGGCACATCGGCCACGCGCTGCAAGCCATCCGCTACATTCGTTGTAACTTGCACCGTCACACCCTGCACTGCGTTATTTAATTTGCTCACTACATCCACACCGTGCAGTGCTTCGTCGCGCACCACCTCGCTGCTGTCATAGTCAAAACCAGCGACGTTCAATAGATTGCCCAACACGCGCAACACCTTCCATGCCGGACGCGCTTCGGCCCGTGGCTTGACCGCGCCCTTGAAGCTTTGTACGCGGCCTTCGGTGCTGACGAAAGTGCCGGAGGTTTCGGTGAACGGCGCAATCGGCAACAACACATCGGCATATTCAGCAGCGTGGTGTTTATAGGCGCTCAGCGCCACCACCATGTCGGCGGCATGCATGGCCTTCAACGCTTGATATCCATCCGCCGTGTCCAACTCAGCCTCAACATTAAGCAGCAGATAAGCCTTGCGCGGCGCAGCCAACATGGCAACGGCGTTTAAGCCTTGTGTGCCGGGTACAGCTTGCGCCAGATAGCCGCCCACGCTGTTGGCAGCCTCGCCGATAAATCCGAATTTGCCGCCGCACAGAGCAGCGATATGTTGCGCCAACACTTGTATTTGTGCCGCTTGCGGATGTTGTTGGGCAAAGTTGCCGAGCAATATCGCCACCCGCTCGCCACTGGCTAAGCTGTTAGCGATGGCTTGCGCCGTGGCAGTAGGCGTGACTGACTGCACTGTATTATTTACGCTGGCATCCAGAGTTGCCTGTTTAATGGTGGCCAGCGCTTGCAAAACTTGCGCCAATTGCGCCGTCATTTCGGCAGGCGCAACGATTGCTTTGTTAGCGACCGGCATCAACAAATCATCGTCAGCAGCATGCAGCACATTCGCTTGCGCGCCCTTCTTCACCGCCTGGCGCACACGCGAGGCCAGCAGCGGATGGTCTTTACGCAGGAAGCTGCCGACTATCAGGAAGCGATCACGGGTGTTAATTTCGGTGACCGGCATGCCCAGCCAGGGTGCGCCAGTTTGCTTGCCATCGGCGCTGAAATCCGACTGGCGCAAACGGAAATCTACGTTATGACTACCCACACCGCGCATCAATTTTTGCAACAAATATAGCTCTTCCAGTGTGGAGCTAGGCGTGGCCAGCGCGCCTATGTGTTCTGCTCCGGAATTTTTGGCAATCTGGCGCAGGCCGTTAGCCACATATTCCAGTGCCACTTGCCATTCCACTTCCTGCCACTTGCCGCCCTGTTTCAACATGGGCTTGGTCAGGCGCTCACTGGAATTCAAACCTTCATAGCTAAAGCGATCTTTGTCCGACAGCCAGCATTCATTGATATCTTCGTTCTCCATCGGCAATACGCGCATGACACGATTGTCTTTAACCTGCACCGCCAGATTGGAACCCAAGCTATCGTGCGGGCTGATGGATTTGCGACGCGACAATTCCCAGGTGCGCGCGGTATAACGGAACGGCTTGCTGGTTAAAGCTCCGACAGGACACAGGTCTATCATGTTGCCGGATAGTTCAGAATCCACTGTGTCGGATACGAAGGACATGATTTCTGCATGCTCCCCACGAAAGGCCTGCCCCAGTTCCATCATGCCGCCAATTTCAACGCCGAAACGCACACAGCGGGTGCAGTTGATGCAGCGGCTCATTTCTTCAGCCGCCACCAGCGGGCCGATGTCCTTGGCCAACACGATGCGTTTTTCTTCCTGATAACGCGAGGCGCTGCCGCCATAGCCCACGGCCAGATCCTGCAACTGACATTCACCGCCCTGATCGCAAATCGGACAATCGAGCGGATGATTGATGAGCAGAAATTCCATCACGCCTTTTTGCGCTTTGATCGCCTGCTCAGAAGTAGTAAAGACTTTCATGCCCTCAGCCACCGGTGTGGCGCAAGCGGGTAGCGGCTTAGGCGCTTTTTCTACCTGCACTAGACACATGCGGCAGTTGGCCGCGATAGACAATTTTTTGTGATAGCAAAAATGCGGGATATAAATGCCGATCTTATCCGCCGCCGCGATCACGGTCGTGCCGTTTTCGACTTCTATGCGCTTGCCATCAATTTCAAGGTTAACCATTGCTCACCTATTCTTCAGACCCAGACCAAAAATTCAGACCTAGACCAAACATTTTTTATGTTCGATGTGATATTCAAATTCTTTACGAAAATGCTTGAGGAAGCCCTGCACCGGCCACGCGGCGGCATCGCCCAGGGCGCAGATGGTGCGCCCGGCAATGTTCTCGCACAGGTCGAGCAGCAAATCCAAATCTTCCGGACGCCCCTCACCGGTCTCAATGCGATGCACAATGCGATACAGCCACCCAGTACCTTCGCGGCACGGCGTACACTGGCCGCACGACTCCTCGAAATAAAAATACGACAGCCGTTCCAGCGCGCGCAACATACAAGTAGTGTCGTCCATGACGATAATCGCGCCCGTGCCGAGCATGGAGCCGGCCTTGACCACGGAGTCATAATCCATGTCCAGATCCATCATGATCTCGCCCGGCAACACTGGCATGGATGAACCGCCGGGTATACAGGCTTTCAACTTGCGCCCGCCGCGCATGCCACCGGCCATTTCCAGCAATGTTTTAAATGGTGTACCGAGCGGCACTTCAAAGTTGCCGGGTTTGTTGACGTGGCCGGAAATGGAAAATAGTTTGATACCGCCGTTGTTCGGCTTGCCCAGCTCCAGAAACTTCTGCCCACCGTTGTTGATAATCCACGG
Organism: Gallionellaceae bacterium; assembly: GCA_031420875.1. Taxonomy (GTDB): domain Bacteria; phylum Pseudomonadota; class Gammaproteobacteria; order Burkholderiales; family Gallionellaceae; genus Nitrotoga. The sequence continues at coordinate 4,178 of JANONO010000379.1, forward strand.
AACGCTGGCGAAAGTTTCGGTGTTATTGATGGTGGTCGGCTTGCCGTATAAACCGAAGCTGGCCGGGAATGGTGGCTTGAAGCGCGGCTGGCCTTTTTTGCCTTCCAGCGATTCCAGCAGCGCGGTTTCTTCGCCGCAGATATACGCGCCGTAACCGAGATGGTTGTGCAGTTCAAAGCAGAAATCGCTACCGAGAATGTTGTTGCCCATGTAACCCGCTGCGCGCGCTTCGTCACCCGCCGCTTCCATGCGATCGTAGGCTTCCAGGATTTCGCCATGCACGTAGTTGTATGCAACCTTGACGCCCATGGTGTAAGCCGCAATAGCCATGCCTTCGATCAGCAGGTGCGGGTTATAGCGCAGGATATCGCGATCCTTGAAGGTGCCGGGCTCGCCTTCATCCGAATTACAGACCAGATACTTATCGCCCTGATAGTTGCGCGGCATGAAGCTCCACTTCAAGCCGGTGGGGAAACCCGCGCCGCCGCGACCGCGCAAACCGGAAGCTTTGACTTCG
>JANONO010000380.1:0-5733 GCA_031420875.1 Gallionellaceae bacterium
GAGAACACAATGAGCGACACCGCCACTAACAATCGCGAAGCAAACCGGGAAACAATGGGCTTTCAGGCCGAGGTCAAGCAACTGCTACAGTTGATGATCCATTCTTTGTATTCCAACCGCGAAATTTTTCTGCGCGAATTAGTTTCCAATGCCTCCGATGCCTGTGACAAATTGCGCTTTGAGGCGCTGCATAACGCGGCCTTGTATGAAAGCGATTCTGAGCTGGCTCTTCAACTCAGCTACGATAAATCTGCACGCACCCTGACCATCAGCGACAACGGCATCGGCATGAGCCGCGATGAGGTGGTGAGTAATCTGGGCACGATTGCCAAATCTGGCACACGCGAATTTTTTTCCCGCCTGTCCGGTGACCAGCAAAAGGACGCTAATCTTATTGGCCAGTTTGGCGTAGGTTTTTATTCGGCTTTTATTGTGGCCGACAAGGTGAGCGTGGTGACGCGCCGCGCCGGTGAAAAAAACGATCAAGGGGTGCGCTGGGAATCGGATGGTGGTGGTGAGTTCATGATCGAGATGGTGGAAAAAGCCACACGCGGCACGACCATTACCCTGCATCTGCGCGAAGGGCAGGATGATCTGCTCAGCGGCCAAAAAATTCGCTCCATCGTGCGCAAGTATTCCGATCACATCGTGCAGCCAATCTTGATGAAAAAAGAAGAATGGAAAGACGGCGCGCAGCATGTGCTGGACGAAAACGAAACCATCAATCAGGCTTTTGCCTTGTGGACGCGCGCCAAGAACGAAATCAGCGATGAAGAGTACCAAGGGTTTTACAAACATGTCAGCCATGATTATGCTGATCCGCTGGCATGGACTCACGCCCGCGTCGAGGGTCGCCAGGAATATACACAGTTGCTTTACCTCCCCGGAAAAGCGCCATTCGATATGTGGGAGCGCGATGCCCAGCATGGCGTCAAACTTTATGTGCGCCATGTATTCATCATGGATGATGCCGAACAATTGATGCCGCATTACCTGCGTTTTGTGCGCGGCGTAGTGGATTCCAATGACCTGCCGCTGAACGTGTCACGCGAGATTTTGCAGGAATCAAAAGACATCGAAGCAATACGCGCCGGATGTACCAAGAAGGTGCTGGGATTGCTGGAAGATTTGGTCACCAAAGATTTAGAAAAATACACCAAATTTTGGGGCGAATTTGGTCGTGTGCTGAAGGAAGGTATAGGCGAAGATTTCGCCAATAAGGAAAAGATTGCCAGCTTGCTGAGGCTGGCCTCGACGCTGGCCGACACCCCAGCGGAAACCGTTGCGCTGGCCGATTACATTGGCCGCATGAAGGAAGGTCAGGACAAGATTTATTACATCACCGCCGATTCTTTCAATGCCGCCAAGAACAGCCCGCATCTGGAAGTGTTCCGCAAAAAAGGCATTGAGGTGCTGCTGCTGACTGATCGTGTGGATGAGTGGGTGGTCAGCAATCTGCCGGAATTTCAGGGCAAGCCGCTGCAATCTGTGGCCAAGGGCGGGCTTGATCTTGGCAATCTTGAAGACGAAGCAGAGAAAAAAGAACAGGCAAAAGATGCCGATGAATTTAAAGATTTAACCGACAAGATCAGCGTCAGCCTCGCCGATCGCGTGAAAGAAGTGCGCGTGACCCATCGCCTGACCGATTCACCCGCCTGCCTGGTAGCAGACGAGCACGACATGAATGCCAATCTGGCGCGCTTGTTAAAAGCATCGGGACAGAAGATGCCGGTATCGCAGCCGATACTGGAAATCAATCCTAAACATCCGGTGGTGTTACGTTTGAAAATTGAGGAGAAAAAATTTGACGACTGGGCATCCGTTTTATTCGACCAAGCCTTGCTGGCCGAGGGCGGTCAACTCGATGATCCAGCCAGTTTCGTTAAACGCATTAATCAGTTGATGCTGGAGATGAGCGGCGGCTAATGCAATTTCCCACCCCCTCATCTTAAACAGGATGAGGGGGTTGTTATATTTAAAGTTGAAACAGTGGGTAACCACACACACAAAAATCATTCACCTTCCAATGTGTCAGCCGTAGTAAATGTCCAAGTGCGGGTGATGCTGAGGATGTCAGTTTCTTTGCGTATATCCGGCGGCAGGGGAGAGAAAGGAGAGGCCAAGCGGACGATGCGCTGCGCCGCTGCATCTAGGATGCGCTGCCCGGAAGATCGGCTTACTTCTACACTCTCCAGACTACCGTCAGCGCGAATAGACACGGTTAGTTGCAAGCTGCCATGAATGTTTTTATTGCGGGCTGCTTCGGGATAGTTGAGATTTCCGATGCGCTCCACCTTGATGCGCCAGTCCTCAATATACCGTGCATAACGATATTCCTGCGTGCGCGCACCAATAAATTTACGCTTGGGTAATTTTTGATAAGCATCTGTCGCCTTATCTATTTCAGCTTCTAGCCGGGCAATTTCAAGTGCGCGACTCATTACATCTTGCCCACTAATTTTAGCTTTTGTGTCCTGTTCCTTGGCGTTTTTTTCCTGTGGTACAGTGTGCTGGCTTTTAATTTTCACCAGTAAACGCTTGGCTTCCTGCTCAAGTTGTCGAACTTGTTGTGCCGATTGTTCCGGTGTCAGTTGCTTGTCATCACTCAGGGTAGGTAATGGGCTTTTTACACGGCGCTTAGCAGTGGTGTTGCCCCCGCCATCCAGATTATTTTGTGCCAAGGCATCTGCCTTGGCGGGTCGCAATGTTGATTTGCTATTGACCAAAACAACTTGCAGCGGCGGCATAAAATTAGACAGCTTGCCCAGATTTGGCAGAGCGAAGCCGATTGCAAACAGCGCGCAAGCATGCAGCACCAGCGAGGATGCCATAGCAGACAAAAGAGGCTGCTTGAACAAAGTTAACAAGCTGCGATTTCCTCCTCAAGGACAGAGATGAACCGCGCCTGGAAATTCAGATCGAGCAAATCAATCTCACCCATTTCCAAAATGACTCTGGCATTAGCGGGCAACTCTGGCAACGAAGGGATGCGTTGCACCAGCGGGATCTGTGCCAGCTTGACCAAATTATCGCGTAGCACCAGTGCATCAACACTCAACTCGCGCAGCGATTCGTTTGCTCCCTCGCCCGCAAGGCGGGAGAGGGTCTCCGCCTTATTCTTTTCCTGCAATAACCAGCGCAAACACCAATAGCGTTCCATGATGCGCTGAAATTCATTGTAGGTGGTATATGCAACATCAAAATCGCGTATGACAGAAAACAGCACGTTGTCATTTTTGGCGTAGGTGGGCACTACGCCGCGCAGCAGGCTGATAATTTGACGCTGGTTAATAAAGTCCACATAGCGGCGCAGTGGCGAGCTCGACCACAGGTATTGCGCTACGCCCAAGCCTTGATGCGGTGCGGGCACCGTGCTCATTTTTACCTTGCCATTATTTTGTGTGCGATAAATTCCAGAGATGTCGTGCGCGGCAAGCAATTTCCCCCATTCACTATTCACCAAAATCATCAGCTCAGACACCACTTTATCTATGGGTGAACCGCGCTGTCTGGTGGTGATCGTGACCTGATCATTCACCACATAAAAGTTGTAATCCAGTTGCTGTGCATTGCTGTCGGAAGACTTGCCGCGCGCGGCTTCCAGTTGCTGCGCGAGCTTCCAGAGCAAGGTCAATTCGGGAGCGTAAGGATAATCCAGCTTGCCTGCGGCCAGTGACTCTTCGTTAAATAACGGCTCCAAGGTGTCATGACGCAAGTTGGCAGCTATATGAATGCGCTCAACACAACTTTCGACGCCAAGCACAGTCAGGGTGTCGGCCTGCACATCGAGATACATGGACAGCGTCGGGCAAATTTTGTCCGCAACTAAAGTAAATATCTGCACGATATTATCTGGCAGCATGGTGATTTTATCGCCGGGCATATACACCGTGGACATGCGTTGTGCCGCGATGTTGTCACACTGCGAACCAGCAGCCACACCCAGAGCAGGCGCGGCAATGTGTACGCCTATGCGCCAATTACCGTTGGCGAGTTGTCGCACTGAAAAAGCATCATCAATTTCTGTAGTAGTAGCATCATCAATGCTGAAAGCTGTGCCTTCAGCCAGCGGCAGTTCGGGGACTTCATCCACTGCAACTTCAGGGAAACCAGCGCCCGCCGGGAAATTTTCTAACAAGAAGCGCTGTAAATGATATTGCTCAGTGGAAGGCAAAGCGCCGCATTGCTGCAACAAGTGCGCGGCGGACAAGTGCGTGGCGGCACAAGCAGCGTCGAGCGCCTTAACCTCAAGCGAGTTTTGATCGCGCTTATACAGCAGCAGCGGCAATATATTGCTGAATTCCTGCGGCAGTGTGAAGGCGATCAATTGCTCGGTGTAACGTGCTTGCAGGGCAGCTTGCTGACGTTTTTTTTCGACGCTGGCCAGCGCTGATTTGAGCGCCTCTGATGGCGCGGCTTTGTAATGTCCCTTGCCCTTTTTGTAGAAATACATCGGTGAAGAATGCAGCCGAATCAAAGCACCTGCGGCTTCAATCGGGCTGGGTGCATGGCCGAAATAATCACTGGCTAAGCCATCAAATCCAAATTCTTCAGGCGGGCAACACTCCCATAAAAACTCCACATCCATGCTGGCCGCAATACCCTCTGCAAGCGCCAGGAATTCAGTCAAGCCCGGCTGAGCAAAGCGCAGCAACACATTGGACGTTTTGATCTTGCTACGCTTACCGTGTGCGCTTTCCACCTGCAACGAGGTCGCATTGTCGGCCAGTATTGATCCGACCTTAAAACTACCCTCTTCTTCGTAAAAAATATTCATGGGAATGCGGCAAAAAAGTGTCGAGATTATACCTCAGCATCATCTATGACCTGGAATTTCACTTTAATTTTGAAGTGATATTGGGGTAAATTCTAGTATGATTGTCTGGGTCAGCATGGTGAGTGCGGCTAGGGTGTGCTCTATCCACTTAAGGTAGCGCCGAGCAAGTCGAATCTGTCACTCCCGCGCAGGCAGGAGTCTAGTTTAAATAAACAAACTGGATGCCCGCCTACGCGGGCATGACGACTTCAATGGCGTTACCTTGGTTATTCCTTCAACATTCTATAAAGGATTTATTTATGAAAAAAGATCGCGCGTATCTTATTATTATCTCCAGCTTTTTTCTGAGTCTTTCTTCAGCGCAGGCCGAACCGGATACCCAGCATCAACCCATGCACGGGCAGATGGAAGAAAAAATGTTCAAAGAAGCTGATAGCAATGCTGACGGGGCGATTTCCAAGGATGAATTTACTGCCTTTCAATCCAAACATTTTGAAAAGATGGATGCTAACAGCGATGGCAAAATTAGCCATGACGAAATGGAGGCGGGTCACAATAAGCATACAGAAAGCGGCACAACCCACCTCGATAAGCGTTTCAATAATGCCGATGCAAACCACGACGGCGGCTTGGATCGGGCTGAATCCGACATGATGCCTATGTTAACTATGTACTTCAATGAGGTAGATAGTAATAAAGATGGCAAGGTGACACGCCAGGAATACTTTGACGCAATGCCCTTGTTGCACAGTGGCAAGCCGATGAAGTCGAGCGGGAAATCAGAAGCGCTTTAGATTGTTTTTGTGCAAGGGCAAGTTATTCCTTGTGGGTTCAAATAAGAAAGGCAAGACTCGTTAGGTCTTGCCTTTCTTTCAACCTGCTGTCAGATTAAATCTTTGTACTAACGATCATACCGATGATCGCAACGCTTACAGTTCGCTGCTGCCTCGGATGTC
>JANONO010000381.1:0-5632 GCA_031420875.1 Gallionellaceae bacterium
GCATGGCTTAAAAATTGTCGCGCAAGATATGGGAATGACCGGTCATAGAAATGTCATCTTCGAAGTCTGGAGCGGGCATGTCTGGGTAAAACATGTCAGCAAAGAGCTGCTGAATGCTGTGCAAGGGAATCAGAAATGAAAAAGATTAAAGTATTACTGGTCGACGATTCGGCTGTGGTACGCCAGGTTTTGCAGGGCATTCTGGAGGAAGAGCCGGATATCGAGGTGATGGGTACGGCATCTGATCCGATTTTTGCGCTGGAAAAAATGGCTCGTGCATGGCCGGATGTGATCGTGCTGGACGTAGAAATGCCGCGCATGGACGGTATCACCTTCCTCAAAAAAATCATGTCCGAGCAACCCACGCCAGTGGTGATTTGTTCAACGCTCACCTTGAAGGGTGCAGAAACAACTATGCAGGCACTGGCCGCCGGGGCGGTCGAAATTATTACCAAGCCCACCATAGGCCTGAAAAACTTCCTGAAGGAATCATCTGGCGAGCTGGTGAATGCAGTCAGGGCGGCAGCCCAAGCCAATGTCAAGCGTGTCATCAGGGCGGCGCAGCCGATGCCACAGGTGGGTGCCAAGCTAAATGCCGATGCTATTCTCTCCCCCGTTTCCGGCCACGCCATGGCACAGACCACAGAGCGCATTGTCGCCATTGGGACATCTACCGGTGGTACCCAGGCGCTGGAGGCCGTGTTGACCGCGCTGCCACGTGTTTGTCCCGGCATCGTGATCGTGCAGCATATGCCGGAGAAATTTACCGCATCGTTCGCCGAGCGTCTCAACGGCTTGTGTCAGATCGAGGTGAGAGAAGCAAAAAATAATGATCGTGTCATCCCCGGCCTCGCTCTGATCGCTCCCGGCGGCAAGCACATGATGCTGAAGCGCAGTGGAGCGTACTACTATGCTGAGGTAGTGGATGGACCGTTGGTTAACCGGCATCGGCCGTCAGTCGATGTGCTGTTCCGCTCGGTGGCCAAATTTGCCGGCAAAAATGCCACAGGCATTATCATGACTGGCATGGGTGACGATGGCGCGCACGGTTTGAAAGAAATGCTCGATGCCGGTGCTGCTACGGTGGCAGAGGACGAATCGACGTGCGTGGTGTTCGGCATGCCCAAGGAAGCCATTAAACTGGGTGCCGCCAAAAGAATTTTACCCTTGCATGAGATACATTGGGCTGTGTTGGGTAATTGAACTGCATGTCAAAGTATGGCCGACGGAGAGCAGATTGATGCTTGCCGTATTCCACAAAATGATCGCTGGCACGATGGCGCTAGCGAAGAACTTGGGGACGTTTGACGAAACGGAAATTAAAGTACGCTAAGACCAATTCTGTGGTGCGCCGCTGGTTTTATAGGCCCAGTTCGCTATGTTATCCGATCCGCACCAATTCCAGCACATCGTCATTTGGTTTCCGGTAGATCAGCACTAGGTCAGGCTTGATGTGGCTGTCCCGATGATCTTTCCAATCGCCCGCAAGCGCGATCCCTTGGCGACAATTCCACCGTTATTAATCTCGGTGCAGTGCAAACAACCCAAACTGTTGCGCCAAAACCCGCCAAGGTGATTCGCGCTGCCGACTTATCCAGCAAATCCTATCTGGAAACCGAGGCCGAGGTAGATGAGTATCTGGCTAGACTGAAGGCAGAGCTACTTGCCGCTATCAAAGCCGGGCATCGAGCACGGATTCAGTAAGTGCTGCGAATCTGCGCTAGGAATAACTTGGCTTAAGGGGTATGATCATGTATGAAATGTTAATGAGAATACATCCATGAGAACGCAATTATCCGCGCAGAGCAAAACGACACCGCTTGTCAGGCACGTTCGCGCCGGAAAAGTCTATCGCCGAGAAGACCTAGTGCCCTATTCAACAAATGTGAATCGTGAGTTGCAGCAGCTGGTTGCGCAGGGCATGTTGCAGAAGCTGGCTCAAGGTATGTATTACAAGCCCAAGAAAAATGTGTTTGGTGAAGTGCCGCCCAGCGAGAGTGATTTGCTCGCGGTTTTTCTGAAAGATAAAAATTTTCTTAGTTTCAATCCCAGCGTTTATAACTCGCTGCGTCTAGGCACAACCCAGCTCTACAACAAAACCATCGTTTATAACCATAAGCGGCATGGCGTGTTCGAGTTGGATCAACGGCATTTTGATTTTCGGATGAAGCCTCGCTTTCCCAAGCCAGCCCAAGTGACGACCGAATACCTGCTGGTTGATATGCTCAATAACCTTTCTGATTTGGCAGAGGATGAAGAGCAGGTGCTTGAACGGGCGCAAAAGAAGCTCAATCAGTTTGATGCCAAAAAGCTGAACAAGGCTCTAGTTGATTTTGGTTCTGCAGCAACCAAGCGACTGGTCAACACATGGCTATCGCAAGGCTTAGGCAAGTTTGGGGCTGTGTAAATGAGCGGCGAGAATCTATTTTTGCACCAACATAAAATATTTGCAGATCTGGTCAGTCAAATAGCCCGCTCGCTTAAAGTTGATCCCTACCTTGTTGAAAAAGATTATTGGCTCATGCACAGCTTGTGGGCTTTGCAGCAACAAGGCTGGCAATTTGAATTAAAGGGCGGCACATCCTTATCCAAAGGTCACGGCATCATCACGCGCTTTTCTGAAGACATCGATATTCGCTTTGAGCCGCCCGCCGAGCTTGATCTTAAAACTGGAAGAAACCACGACAAACCGGCACACCTCGCAGCACGCAAAGCATTTTTCGACAGTCTGGCTGAGCAAATCGCCATCCCCGGACTTGTGAAGGTGAGGCGCGATACCAGTTACGACGATGACAAATATCGCAATGGCGGCATCATCCTTGACTATCCTTCAGTAACGCAAAAATTGCCGGGGGTGAAAGAAGGCATTCTGCTCGAAGTCGGTTTTGACGTCACTACGCCCAATTCACCCTGCACCATAAGCTCTTGGGTATTGGATGCGGCCTTAAAGGCAAAGCTGGAAATTATCGATAATCGGGCAGTAGGCATTGCCTGCTACAGTCTGGCCTATACCTTCGTGGAAAAGTTGCAAACCGTCTCCACCAAGTTTCGCAAGCAACAAGAGGCTGGTGGATTTCCTAAAAACTTCATGCGTCATTACTACGATATTTACTGCTTGCTGGGCATTGCAGATGTGCAGGCATTCATTGGCACGCCTGAATATGTGGCACACAAACAAGCGCGCTTCCCCAAAGCCGATAATCAGCACATCGCCAGCAACGAAGCGTTTTTGCTGAGCGACCCCGAAACCCGTGCGCTGTATCAGCGGGAATATGAAAAGACTGCCGCGCTGTATTACACTGGCCAAATCCATTTCGGCGACATTATCAATCGCATTCACCAGCATATCGGGCGGCTATAACCAATATGAACCCAAACAATCCATTAGCTCGGCATTTCCGCGCAGGCCGGAATCCAGCAACCGCCAGGAGCATCTTGGTGGTTTCGTTTAAAGGTCGGCTTTCGGGTGGCTATTAACGAGGGTGGACAGCTGGATCGTGCCATGCGGACTACACGGAAGCTATACGGTTGATGCCCGCTTTTTCGTGGTCTTACCTTAATCGTGGCAATATATATTTTGTAAAAATGCAGGCACAGCTTGCTACAGCTGATTTTGACACAGCATTCAAATTAAGATCAAAAATGGACGCTCTTACCTCGCATGAGGTTTATGCTGCATTGCGCGAGCATATTCTCATGCAGCGTGCAGGAAGTAAGAGTGAGCTTGAACAAAGAGTTTTGGGTTGGGATTTGGGTAAGTGGCCTGGCCCGCTAATCAATCTGTATTTGGGTAAGATTACGCCTGGTCAGGCGCTAGCAACTGCTAAAGAATCCAGTTGGAGAGAGCGGAAGCGGCAAAAATGTGCAGCCAATCTTTATGTTGGACTGCATTACTTAAATCAAGGGGCTGACAATGAAGCTCGTTCCCTGCTGGAGATTGCTGCTAATAATTGCCATAAAAAATCATTTGAATACGCTATAGCACAATCAGAGTTACAGCTGCACACGGAAAAGTAAGAGCTGCGGTGTGCAAATGGAGTGGCGCGTTACTGGGTTTTGTTGATTGATCGAAAGAGTTTTGTCCGCATCTTATGGAGGTGTCGGGAGGCACTAATATCGCTGTTCATTACGGCGGGAGCATGCTGGTTGCCCGTTGTTTGGATACAAATACAAATGGCAAAAATTGCGGCAGAAAATATTAGCCATGACGTGCTGCCAAAAAATTATTGGCACTATGCTCGCATGTGGTGGCGGCTGGGGATGATAGCCTTCCCCGCTATGCTTATTGTTTACGGATTGATGGTGTTTAAACCAACCCATTTCTTGGTCATGTTTCCATGAGCATGGAAAGCCTTACATCGTCTCGCGCGCATGTTTTTTTATTTTTGACTTAAGCCGCGATTGTTTAAGCGGCGAGAGATATTCTACAAACACTTTTCCCTTGAGATGATCCATTTCATGCTGCACACAAATTGCCAGCAAACCATCTGCCTCGATCGTGAATGTTTTTTCTTTGAGATTCATTGCTCGCACCGTGATGCGTTCAGCGCGCCGCACTTTTTCATACACGCCGGGAACGGACAAACAGCCTTCCTCGCATTCACTTTCGCCGCTACTATCCAGAATTTCTGGATTGATAAACACCATTAACTGGTCGTGGGTCTCGGATACGTCCATCACGACGACTTGCTGATGAACATCCACTTGGGTCGCAGCCAAACCTATGCCCGGTGCGGCATACATGGTTTCAGCCATATCGCGCACCAGTTTGCGCGTGGCATCCGTTACCACGGTCACAGGTTTTGCGACGGTATGTAAGCGTTCATCCGGGTATTGCAGTATTTTGAGAGTTGCCATATTTTAGATGTTGCCACGATGCTTGCTAATTTAGATGACTGGATGCAGAATTTAGTCGAGAGGCAAGCATTGTGCCGTATGCTCTGCTATTCTGCCGCCAAGTTTCGTACATAATAGATTTTAACCCAGATAATCCATTAGGCCGTTCGTGGTGAGCCCGTCGAACCACAAGCCCTTAAGAACAAGTCCTTCGACAAGCTCAGGACGAACGGATACTATGAAATCACACTGAATTGTGCCTAATGGATTATCTGATTTTAAACAAAATCACGCTTACCTACTAAATGGGGTGTCCATGCAAAAGTTTATTATATCGCTGATTTGCTGCTTGTTGCCTATTCTGGCTGTGGCCGATGTCGTCAAGATTCGCGATGATGCGCCGGATCGCCACGTTGTAGTAAAAGGGGACACGTTGTGGGATATTTCCGCAAAATTTTTCAGCGACCCTTGGCAATGGCCGCAAATATGGGGGCTTAACCGGGATACCATCAAAGACCCGCACTGGATTTATCCGGGCGATGTGGTGGTGTTGGATCGTGCCAGCGGCACACTGCACTTGGGCGATGCGGCGACCTCTGGCACTGGAGGCATGAGTGCCGACAACTCCCAGACCGATGGCGCAGGAAAAAATACCGCCACGCTGTCGGGCTCGAATACCGTCAAGCTATCGCCCCGAGTGCGGCTACATCCTAGCGAGCACAATGCCATCCCCAGCATCCCTGGCGGCGACATTAGCGCTTTTCTTAGCCGACCGTTGATAGTCGAAGAAAATGAA
>JANONO010000382.1:0-3660 GCA_031420875.1 Gallionellaceae bacterium
ATTGCCATACACCTCGGCGCTCTCCAGAAAATCACCGTGCTTGGCCATGTCCATAAATATTTCGCGGCTTATAAAATGATATTCCCTGCCTTCCATTTCGCCCGGTCGCGGCGCGCGCGTAGTGTAGGAAACAGATAAGTCTATCTGTTGATTGCTGGCCAACAAGGCATTAACCAAGCTGGTTTTGCCTGCTCCCGATGGAGCGCTGACGATAAAGAGATTTCCAGACATGGTTGCTCCTACATGGGTTGTTTCTACTTGGTTTGCTCCTACTCGATATTCTGAATTTGTTCACGCATCTGCTCAATCAACAACTTCATTTCCATAGAGTTACGTGAAACTTCGGCATCTACCGATTTCGCCCCTAGCGTATTGGCTTCGCGATGCAGTTCCTGCATCAAAAAATCCATGCGCTTGCCGATCGTACCGCCCACGGCCAGCACCCGCTTCATTTCCAGCACATGAGTTTGCAGGCGAGAAAGTTCTTCGTCCACATCTATTTTGCTGGCGAATAAGCTGATCTCCTGGCGTATTCTTTCATCATCGCCCCCGCTCATCGCAGCTTGCAAGCGCGTCACTAATTTTTCTTCATACGCCGCAAGCGCGCTTGGTATGCGCGGCGCAACCGTGGCGCATAACATTTCTATCTGAGTCACTCGCTGCATGAGAAATGTCTGTAGTTTTTCACCTTCGCGCCCGCGCGCTGCCGAGAACTCTTGTAAGGTTTTCTGCAAAAGCTGTAACACTGTTGCCCGCATCACCTCCACAGAAGAGGTGGCTCGATGCAGTACGGTATTCCAGTGTAAAATTTCGGCGACCGTTAAGCTGCTTGCATCGGGCAGTATAGCCCGCACTTCCGAATTCCATTGCGCCAGTTGCCGCACCATAGCCTGATTGAGTTGCGCTGGAATCTGTTCAGATTGACGTGCGGTAAAGCTAATGCGGCATTCTACTTTGCCGCGTGTCAATTGTGCGATGATCGTTTCGCGCAGCGTGGATTCCAGTAAGCGCAACTCGTCTGGCATTCGCAATTGGAGATCGAGATAACGATGGTTGACTGAACGCAACTCCAGTGTAAGCGAACCACTATCGAGTTCTGCCGTGGTCGTTGCAAAACCGGTCATGCTGAAAATCATTGCGGATTCCTAATGTATAAATGGCGAGTGAATAAATAGCTGGGCTGAATCACGCACATTATATTACGATTACACCTTATGAATTTCGCCATCCATCAGGCCAGCCGCATCGGTGGCCGTAGATATAACCAAGACCGGGTAGCCTATGCCTATAGCAACCAATCCCTGTTGCTGGTACTGGCTGATGGTATGGGCGGCCATTCGCACGGTGAGGTTGCGGCACAGTTGGCGATACAAGTTTTCACGGATGCGTTTGTGCAGCTCGCTCAGCCGCGCATCTCCGCACCGCAAGAATTTTTGAAAGAGGCCACGCTGCTTGCTCACGACGCCATTATCCACTGCGCGCATGAACAGCAGCTGGGTGGCAATCCCGGCACTACCTGCGTTGCCGCGCTGCTACAGGACGGCGAGGTGTTCTGGGCGCATGTTGGAGATTCGCGCTTGTATTTTTTGCGCGGACAAGAGACGCTGACCAGAACACACGATCACTCTATGGTGCAGCAGTTGGCGGACTGGGGCATGATCAATGAGGATGAAATGAAAACCCATCCTGATCGCAACAAGATTACCAATTGCCTAGGCGGCGTGCAGGATGCGCCTATTGTCGAATCCTCTGATGCGATGCCCTTGCAACGCGGCGACACTGTGTTGTTATGCAGTGACGGTTTGTGGGGATATTTATCCGAGACAGAAATAGCCACTATGCTGGCTGATTCGCCTGTACGCGGTGGGTTGGAGCTATTAATGGATGTGGCATCAAGCAGGGGAGACACCCACTCCGATAACAGCACAGTCATCGCTGTGCGTTGGGGCGACACCGAGTTGGCACACCCTACCCGGTCGCCGATTGTAGTCATGCTGGATTGTTCCTGAGAGCACTATGGCGCTATGTATAATGTGCGCCAGTTTAATTTTTAGGATTCCTCCTCATGCGTCCCAGCCAACGTCAGCCTGACCAACTTCGCTCTATCCGTATTACCCGCCACTACACCAAGCATGCCGAAGGATCGGTGCTGATCGAGTGCGGCGATACCAAGGTAATTTGCACCGCCAGTGTAGAAGAGCGCGTTCCGCCGCACAAAAAAGGTAGTGGCGAAGGTTGGGTGACGGCTGAGTATGGCATGTTGCCGCGCTCCACTGGCGAACGCATGTCGCGCGAAGCGGCCAAGGGCAAGCAATCCGGGCGTACTCAGGAAATACAACGCCTGATCGGACGCAGTCTGCGTAGCGTGGTGGATTTAAGCAAATTGGGTGAACGCACGGTGCAAATAGATTGCGACGTGATTCAGGCCGATGGCGGTACGCGCACCGCCAGCATCACTGGCGCTTTTGTTGCGCTGCACGATGCGGTAAGTGGGCTCATCAAAAAAGGGCTGGTTAAAGAAAATCCCTTGCGCGATTTCGTCGCCGCAATTTCCGTGGGTGTATATAACGGTGTGCCTGTTCTTGATCTGGACTATGCCGAAGATTCCGCCTGCGATACCGATATGAATGTGGTGATGACCGGTAGCGGGAATTTCGTTGAGGTACAAGGCACGGCAGAGGGTCATGCCTTTAATCGCAACGAGATGAACGCGATGCTGGATCTGGCGCAGAACGGTATTGTGCAGTTGATTGAGATGCAGAAGACAGCGCTGGCGCAATAATTCCTGCATGAAAAAACTGGTCATTGCCTCCAACAACCCCGGCAAGCTGCGCGAATTTCAATTCTTGTTGCAGCCGTTCGGTATCGAAGTGCTAACCCAGGGTGATCTGGGCATAGCCGAAGCGGAAGAGCCGCACAACACTTTCATTGAAAATGCCTTGGCTAAGGCGCGCCATGTTTGCCGCTTGAGTGGGCTGCCCGCGCTGGCAGATGATTCCGGCATTTGCGTAACTGCTTTGAATGGTGCGCCCGGCGTGTTGTCTGCACGCTATGCCGGAGACAATCCCAAGTCAGATCAGCGCAACAACGAAAAACTGCTGCGCGACATGCAAGGCAAGACTAATCGTCGCGCGCATTACTACTGTGTGCTGACGTTGCTACGCCATGCCGCTGATCCGCAACCGCTGATTGCAGAAGGCGAATGGCACGGCGAGATTGCGTTGCAAGCCAGCGGTGACGGTGGATTTGGTTACGATCCCCTGTTCTGGCTGCCGGAGCTGGCCAAGACTAGCGCACAACTGGAACGCGAACAGAAGCACACACTCAGCCATAGAGGCAAGGCAATGCAGGTGTTGCTGGATAGGCTGGGCTTAGGCAGTGCAGTATGACGATACACACCCTACATCCCGTCGGACTAAAATCGCAAGCCGTGAATTTCAAGGCCTTGCCGCCGCTGTCCTTGTACATACACCTGCCCTGGTGCGTCCGCAAATGTCCGTACTGCGATTTCAATTCGCACGAGGCGCGCGCAGCCTTTCCTGAGCAAGAATATGTGGCGGCCTTGATTCGCGATTTGGAATTAGCTCTGCCGCTGATCTGGGGGCGCAAGGTTTATACGGTGTTTTTTGGTGGTGGCACACCCAGTTTGTTTAGCGGCGA
>JANONO010000383.1:0-6347 GCA_031420875.1 Gallionellaceae bacterium
CGCCAGCACATCATCCAAAGTATTAACCATCATCACCGGCAATGCCGCCAGCACCTCTTCTATCAAACGCGGGATGGCGAGAAATGAAATCTGCTTATCTAGGAAAGCAGCCACCGCCACTTCATTCGCAGCATTCAACACGGCTGGCGCAGTGCCGCCCGCACGCAAAGCCTGATAGGCCAAGGCCAAACAGGGGAAGCGCACAAAGTCCGGCGCTTCAAAATTAAGCGCGCCGATTTTAACTAAATCAAGCGCAGCGACGCCTGCATCAATGCGCTCCGGGTAAGCCAGCGCATAAGCGATCGGCGTACGCATATCCGGGTTGCCCAGCTGCGCCAGCACCGAGCCATCCACATATTGCACCAAGGAATGAACCACGCTCTGCGGATGCACCACCACCTGAATAGCATCGGCAGGCACATTGAACAACCAATGCGCTTCAATTACTTCCAGACCCTTGTTCATCATGGTGGCGGAATCAACCGAAATTTTTCGCCCCATGACCCAGTTGGGATGAGCGCAAGCTTGCTCCGGTGTGATGTGCTGCAAACGATCTGCGGGTGTCGTGCGGAACGGGCCGCCCGAAGCGGTGAGCAAAATTTTGCTGACGCCGTTAGCGTCAGGATTGCCAGCATACCCGCCCGGCAAGGCCTGAAAAATAGCATTGTGTTCGCTGTCTATAGGCAGTAGCGTCGCGCCATGCTGACGTATCGCCTCCATGAATATCCGTCCCGCCATGACCAGTGTTTCTTTATTCGCTAACAGGATTTTTTTACCTGCCCGCACCGCAGCCATGACCGGTTGCAAACCAGCTGCGCCTACTATAGCCGCCATCACGGCATCCACCTCCGCTAACGATGCTACTCGCTGTAGCGATTCTGCACCACATAGCACCTCTACCTCCAGCCCGGCAGCCGCAATGCGTTGTGCCAGACGCGCTGCCGCCGCTTCATCCAGCAACACTGCGTAGCGCGGTTTAAAACGCAGACATTGCTCAAACAGAACATCATCCTGACTCTTGGCGGTCAGTGCCACAATGCGGTAACGCTCAGGGTGGCGCGCCACCACATCCAGCGTACTGCAACCGATGCTGCCGGTGGATCCCAGAATAGTGAGTTGGCTGATTTTACTCATGCTGGGTTCTACAACACCAAGTTCTGCGACACTAAATTTTGCAACAGCAGCAACATGGCCGCCAACGGCAAGGTCGCGGTCAGCGCATCAATGCGATCCAATAGACCACCATGACCGGGCAATAAAGTGCCGCTGTCTTTCACTCCGGCTTGACGCTTGATGGCCGACTCAAATAAATCGCCCACGACGGCCAGTGCCACCCACAACCAGGATGCCATGATCAAAATAGGCAACTTGCTATGAAGCGTATTCACGCCGCTGAAAAATACGATCATAAAAACATAAAGAGTCACGCCAATCAGCGCACCGATCACGCCTTCCCAAGTTTTTCCAGGACTGATGGTGGGCGCCAGTTTATGTTTACCAAATTTACGCCCGGTAAAATAAGCAGCGATGTCCGCCATCCACACCAAGCCCATCACCCCCAACAGCCACCACGGACTGGCTGCGCGCAAATCCATCATGGCCAGACCAGTTGGAATGAGCAACATCCAACCGATCAATACCATCACGAGTGGTTGGCGTACTTGCCAGCTGCCAATCAGCCAGAACGGCACTACGATCAGCCACAATATTACCGACGTGCCGTAAATGAATAAATGTGGGATTGCAATCCAAGCGGGTTGTTGCCAGTCCAACCAAGCAATGACCAGCATCAGCACTAAAGTCAGCCACCAATAAGCGTTCGCTGCCTTTTCCGACAGCTTGGCCAAGCGCATCCATTCTAATGTTCCCTGCATCACCATCACTACCACCAAGGCCGCCCAGCCCAAGCTGGAAAAATAAAACAGCGCACACAAGAATAATATGAGCAGGATAAGCGCGGTGGTGATTCGTGTTGCCAGCATTACTTTGTTGCCTGCACGGGTATTGCCAGAACTGGCGCATCTCGCAACTGTTCGCTGGTTCTGCCAAAGCGACGCTCACGTTTCTGGAAGGACGAAATGGCCGCTTTAAATGCTGCGCTATCAAACGCTGGCCATAAGGTGTCGGTGAAATACAATTCGGTGTAGGCCAATTGCCACAACAGAAAATTGCTAATGCGCTGCTCGCCGCCAGTGCGAATAAACAAATCCGGCTCAGGCGCATAACTCATGGCAAGGTAAGGCTCCAGCGCTGCCTCATTGAAGCCGCGAACAGCTTCAGGATGTTCGCGCAACATCGTCTGCATGGCCTGCATGATGTCCCAACGACCGCCATAATTAGCTGCTACGGTCAGGGTTAGGCCAGTATTATTTGCGGTCAGTAGCTCTGCTTCACCAATAAGCTGGATGAGCTTACTTTCAAAGGGGCTACGATCACCAATGATTTTGAGGCGGATATTATTTTCGTGCAGCTTGCCTACTTCGCGTTCCAGCATTTTCAGGAACAACTGCATTAAAAACGAAACTTCTTCCGCCGGACGCCGCCAGTTTTCACTACTAAAAGCGAAGAGCGTGAGGCATTCAACCCCCAACTCGCCACATGTCCTGACCACTTCTCGCACTGCTTCTACGCCGCGCTGATGTCCTGCTACACGCGGCAAAAAACGCTGCTTCGCCCAACGGCCATTGCCATCCATGATGATAGCAATGTGACGCGGAATACTGGAGGCGTTGGGGATGTTACGAGTTGAGCTGGGAAAGTCGGCCACTTAAACCGCCATCAGATCGGCTTCTTTGACTTGTAGCGCTTTGTCAATCTCAGCAACAAAACGATCCGTCAGTTTCTGTATCTCATCTTGCGCGCGGCGCTCATCATCCTCGCCGATTTTTTTATCTTTAAGCAATTTTTTCAGATGCTCGTTGGCATCGCGGCGTATGTTGCGGGTTGCCACCTTGGCCACCTCTACCTCGCCGCGAACTACCTTAATTAAGTCACGGCGACGCTCTTCAGTCAACATCGGCATCGGCACACGAATGACATCGCCATTGGTTGCCGGGTTGAGTCCCAAGTCGGCATCTCGTATGGCTTTCTCGATTGCTCCCACTAGATTCTTTTCCCACGGCTGAACACCGATGGTGCGTGCATCAACCAAGGTCACGTTGGCCACCTGAGAAAGCAGCGTGGGACTGCCATAATAATCAACCAGAACGTGATCCAGTATGCCAGTGTGCGCACGACCGGTGCGTATCTTGCCGAAATCCGCCTTGAGCGTTTCCAGCGTCTTGTTCATTTTCTGCTCAGTGCTTTTTTTAATTTCAGAAATCATCCCAGCCTCCATGCATACAGCCTCCCATCAATTGCAATGTACCAGCGTCCCTTCGTCCTCTCCCATCACCACGCGCTTGAGCGCACCCAACTTGAAAATGCTGAACACGATAATCGGTAGTTTTTGATCGCGGCACAAAGTCAACGCAGTGGCATCCATGACTTGAAGATTCTTGCTGATTGCCTCATCAAAGCTCAGTTTGTGATAACGAGTGGCAGTGGCATCTTTTTTGGGATCAGCCGTATAAACCCCATCCACTTTAGTTGCCTTGATGACCACTTCCGCATCCATCTCCACCCCGCGCAAAGCGGCAGCCGTATCGGTGGTAAAGAAGGGATTGCCAGTGCCAGCGCCGAATATCACCACCTTACCCTCTTCCAGATAGCGTAAGGCTTTGCCGCGTATGAAAGGCTCAGCCACTTGCTCCAGATTGAGTGCGGACTGCACCCGACATTCCAAACCAAAGCGCGTCATGGCATCCTGCAAGGCCATCGCATTCATCACCGTGGCCAGCATCCCCATGTAGTCGGCAGTGGCGCGATCCATGCCCGCAGCGGCAGGCGCTATGCCCCGAAAAATATTACCGCCACCGATGACGATCGCTACCTGCACCCCCAGCGCTACCACTTCGCCAATTTCAGCAACAATGCGCTCGATCACAGCACGGTTAATACCGTAGCTGTCCTCGCCCATTAGGGCTTCGCCGGAGAGCTTAAGGAGAATCCGCTTATATGGCTTGGCGACGGCCATTGTTTATACCTTCGCCGCAGCGGCTACTTCAGCGGCATAATCTACCACGACTTTTTCTATCCCCTCACCCACCGTGAACATCTGGAAGGCTTTGACCGTGGCACTTTGAGCCGCCAACAATTTCTCTACTAAAGTATCAGGATCTTTCACAAAAGGCTGACCGAGCAGCGTCACCTCAGCCAAATACTTGGCGATACGGCCATCCACCATTTTTTCAACGATGTTAGCCGGCTTGCCGCTTTCCGCAGCCTGCGCCGTATAAATTTTGCGCTCTTGATCCAGCAACTCTTGCGACACCTGATCTTTAGATACACAGATCGGCTTGCTAGCGGCAATGTGCATCGCCAAATCCTTGCCTAAAGTGTCGTTGCCGCCGTTGAAATCAAGCAGCACACCGATCCGGCTGCCATGCAGATAAGTAGCTAGTTTGCCGCTCGTGCTATAGCGCACAAAACGGCGTACGCTGATGTTCTCACCCAGCTTCATCACCAGGGCTTGACGTACCTCTTCCACGCTGCCGCCTGTCAGCGCAGCCTTGGACAAACCCGCCACATCGGCAGGATTATGTTGTGCGACTGCTTGTGCCACATCCTTGGCAAAGGCCGCGAAAACATCATTCTTAGCCATGAAATCGGTTTCACAATTTACTTCTGCCATCGCACCGGTCTTGCCATCTGCGCTGATAAAAATACTGACCAAGCCTTCAGCAGCCACGCGCCCAGCCGCCTTACTGGCCTTGGCTCCACTCTTGATACGCAACAATTCTTCCGCCGCTTTGAAATCACCGTTTGTTTCGGTCAGCGCTTTTTTGCATTCCATCATGCCGAGGCTGGTTGCCTCACGTAATTCCTTCACCATACTTGCGGTAATTTCCGCCATCGCCCTACTCCTTAAACTTATGCCATACAAATTTTAATTACAAAAAAAAGGGGCTCAAGCCCCTTTGTGCGGGAATGGGCTTACGCCGTTTGTCCCTCTGTTTTCTCCTCGACCAGCGCCACCACTTCGTGCAGCGCCTGCTCTCTTCCTTCCAGCACCGCATCGGCCACGCCGCGCGCATACAGACGAATCGCCTGACTGGAATCGTCGTTGCCAGGGATAACAAAATCCACGCCCAACGGTGTGGTATTGGTATCCACCACGCCGATTACCGGGATGCCCAATTTCTGCGCTTCCACAATCGCGCCTTTTTGATAACCGACATCAATTACAAAAATAGCCGAGGGCAATCCACCCATATTCTTGATGCCGCCCATGCTGCGATCCAGCTTCTCCATTTCGCGCTGCAACATCAACCCTTCCTTTTTGGAAATCTTTTCCATGGCGGCACTGTCCTGCACCAAGGCTTCCAGCTCGTGCAAACGCTTGATGGACTGTTGCACCGTCTTGAAGTTGGTCAGCATACCGCCCAGCCAGCGCTGATCCACGAATGGGCAGCCGCAACGCAGCGCCTCTTCTTTGATAATTTCGCGCGCTTGGCGTTTGGTCGCGACAAACAACACCGTCCCTTTGTCAGCGGAAATTTTGCGCACAAATTTCAGCGCATCGTTGAACATGACAACGGTTTTTTCCAGGTTGATGATATGAATTTTATTGCGATGGCCAAAAATAAATGGTGCCATCTTGGGATTCCAAAAACGGGTCTGATGTCCGAAATGAACGCCCGCCTCCAACATTTGCCGCATCGTTACCATCATAAATTACTCCAATATGTAAGGGTTAAGTCATCCACCCGCCAGCTTGACCCTTGCGGGCACCCCAACTTGAACGAGTGTGGAAATTTCCTGCTTTAATGCACTGATACAGCACAAGCAAGGCGCGCATTGTAACTCAAGCACCCGGTCAACTCAACCACATGGACACCACATGGAGCAACACGGGGGTGTGGCGCCTACCCGTGCTGGAAGACCAAGCAATGTGGTGCAAGCTCCTGATTGAAACCCAGTTGCCTTTGACTGTTGGCGACGCTGGCGCGCTTTTACCTCAGGGCATTGATAGGGTGGTGGTCAAGCGGTAATAGTCAAAGTAGCTGGTTTGGTTTTGCGGGTCGGCTTCGGTGATGACGCGATTGAGCAGGTCATAGCGATAGGTGGTAAGGTAGATCGGGCACCGACTCAGCACGGGCAGCTTGCGCTCTTGACTCGACCGAGTTTGTCGTATTCAGTGTCTATACGGATAGCACGGCTGTCAAAGCCTGCAGTCTGGCTGCAGATTTCGCGGTTGAATTTGTCAAAATAAACGGTGCAGGTCGCCGTGCCTAACTTGCTTTCGC
>JANONO010000384.1:0-5088 GCA_031420875.1 Gallionellaceae bacterium
CATCGAACAAATCCGTACCTTGTCAGATTTTTTTGGTTTGTCATCACATCAGGGCGGCCATCGCGTGGTGTTGATCCATCCGGCGGAAAGCATGAACGCCAATGCCGCCAATGCGCTGCTGAAAATGTTGGAAGAGCCATCCGAGCGGATGTTGCTGATTCTGGTCAGCCACAAACCCCAGCAATTAGCAGCCACCATACTAAGTCGCTGCCTCGTGTTAGCCGCTCCCATGCCCACACCGGAGGCCAGCATGGCCTGGCTGCAACAACAGAAGATCAACAATCCTGCGGCATTTCTGGCGCAAGCCGGATTCGCGCCCTTGCAAGCCGCGCACTTAGCGCAAGAAGAGGAAGCAACGGCGGAGCGCGAACAATTTTTGCAGGCCATTAAGCAGCCGGCCAAACTGGATATCTATGCCTTGGCCGAAAAATTGCAGCGCACTGAACCTGCTTTGGTCGTCCATTGGTTGCAGCAATGGTGCTATGACCTAGCTGCGGCAAAGCTAGCAGGGAGCGTGCGATACAATTCTGAACTCACTGATGCAATTAAAAATGTAGCGGATAAAATTGATGTGCATGGACTGCTGCGCTATCAAAAAGAACTCGTCACGGCAAGACGCGAAGCCTTGCACCCATTGAATCCCAGGCTGCTGTTTGAATCGCTGCTGCTGTCCTATACGCAGATGATGCGGGTAAAAAAATGATGCGGACAAGCGCACAACTCACGATTAAATCATGTTCATAGACTCTCACTGCCATATCAACTTTCCCGAACTTGTCGAAAATATAGACGAGGTTCTAGCCAACATGCGCCAGAACGAAGTGACTCACGCCCTATGCGTTTCCGTAAATCTTGAAAACTTTCATCAGGTGCTCTCCCTAGCGGAGCAATACGATCACATCTACGCTTCTGCCGGTGTTCATCCCGATCACGAATCGGATACCGAGCCGACGCAGGAGAAGTTGGAGCAACTGGCGCAACATCCCAAGGTTGTCGCCATCGGTGAAACCGGCCTCGATTATTTTCGCCTGAAAGGCGATCTGGAATGGCAACGTCAACGCTTTCGCACCCACATTCGCGCTGCACGAGCTTGTCACAAACCGCTCATTATCCATACTCGTGAAGCGGCAGCAGACACGCTACGCCTCATGGCGGAGGAGGGCGCAAGCGCAATCGGCGGGGTGATGCACTGCTTTACTGAAAGTTTGGAAGTGGCTGAAGCGGCCATAGCAATGAACTTCTACATTTCTTTCTCAGGCATCGTCACTTTTAAAAATGCTACTACGCTGAAAGAAGTGGCGCAGCGCATCCCGCTGGAGCACATGCTGATTGAAACTGATTCACCTTACTTGGCTCCCGTGCCCTATCGCGGCAAACTCAATCAGCCCGCCTATGTAAAACATGTCGCTGAAGAAATTGCCAAGCTGCGTGGGATTTCATTGGATAAAGTAGGGCAAGCTACGTCGGAGAATTTTCGGCGTTTGTTTTTAAGTTGAGATTGCTATCTGCTCACGGTAGCGTAGATACCGCGCTTTGCGGTAACATCTTGATGCCAGAAGAAAATTCACTGCCATCTTTGCGATGGCCGATCAGGCTCAGATTAAAGCCTTCGTGCCTGGGTTGCAATGTCGCATCCATATACCTGGATCGGTATCGCTCATGTTTCGCCGAAAAACGTTCGGCCATCAGCATTTTGATATGCCGCCCAATTAGCTCAGAGGGGTGGTACCCAAAAAATGTTTCTGCTTGGTTGTTAACGTGTGTGATGTGCCCATCATGAGTTAACAATCACAATGGCATCTGGGGGCAAATTTAAAAAACTGCTCCAATAAATCTTGCCGTAAATACGAACGCTCAGCATGATTTTTCAGGGTGACTACCAGAATTGCGCTAGCTGGCATTGTGATGGTCTATACCACGACACGCTTAAAATTTTCATCCATTGCATCTTTTAATGTTTGTTACTTCGCATAATGTATATTATGTCAAATTATATATATTTTTAACTAGGCAATGCAGCAATTTGAATCAATGAGAAATTTTGAGAACTCGCGCACGCTGCTCGACTATATAATTCTGCAATATATCCATGCCTAGCAATGCCTCTTGTTGCATATTAGGCATGATAATGACTGCCACATTTTTTATAGTGAATTTGCCAAAAGATAATTCTGGGATAGTCACCAAGCAAACGCTGATCATTCCATTGGCCGTTGCAGCTTCCACTTTTGCTGGACAATAAGATGAAAAATAGCCCGCTTGATCGGCTATCATTTGGGAAACTGCAGTGTTGGAGGCACCGGTATCAATCTGGAATTTTGTTGGAATCCCCCCTACTGTACCGCTGACAAAGTAACTACCATTCTGTAGCGGAACAGAAAAAGAGGTGGGAGCTGCTACGCTGACTATCGCCTTTTTTATAGCGGCAGCTTCAATAACCGGGGGGCTGACAACTGGCTTGGAAGACAATAGCTTATGCATTTCAGGTTCAGAAATAGCAGATGTATTGGGAATGGGAGGGGTAAAATTGGGATCGGGAACAGTCTCTATGTTCTTTTGGTTGCAAGAACCATTGCGATAAGTCACCTGCCCATGATCAATGCATTTAACAATCTCAGCATAGGCAATAACTGGCGAGCCAAGAAGGGCAAGAAAAAAAAGACAAGCGCATTTTTTCATAAAGTAAAATATAGACTATTTTTGGAAAATATGACACGAGTATAAACCAGCCCATAATACTAGGGGAAACCTCCTCTCGCTTGAAATTCCCAAAAATAACCTGTATAAACTTATTGCGTCCAAGGAACATTCCAGCGATGGAGAAATTCCAGCGAACGTAAGTCAGAATGATGTTTCCTCAATCTTTTTAAACCTTCAAGGGAGCGAGCATGAAAAAATTCATAGCAGTAATATCATTAGCTTTAGTATTGCCTGCAACAGCGGCTATGGCTGCAAACGATAACGTCGGCGGTTGCGGCGTGGGATCTATAATATTCAAAGGTCAGTCTGGAATTGCCCCGCAGGTGCTGGCTGTTACCACCAATGGCATCATGGGCAATCAGACTTTCGGCATTACTACTGGCACCTTGGGTTGCTCACAAGATGGCATGGTGCGCTCGAATATGGCGGCGGTGATGTTCATTGACAGCAACAAAGACCAACTGGCGCGCGACATGTCGGTCGGTGGCGGCGAAACGCTGGCTTCGCTTTCGCACTTGCTGGGTGTTGAAGCGAAAGACCAGGCTGCATTCAACCGTCTTACTAAAGACAACATGGCGCGTATCTTCACCTCTGACAGAGTCGCGACCGAGCAGGTCATAGTCGCATTGCGTGATGTGCTGGCTTCGGATGCGACTCTCTCGCATTATCAGACCGCACTATAATTCAAACGCAAGTCTCAGATGCCCAGTGGGTTTACCACTGGGTTTTTCTTGTCCAAAATTTCTGCCAAAATATCCCATAGATGCGTTTAATAAAGTCGGCCGTATTTGCGCTGCTATTGCTATCGCTATCGCAGACATCCGCGTTTGGCGCGGTAGATGATGTATATCTGACGGAGTTAATTGAGAAGTCCAAGCAACTTCGACTTGCGGAGCGGCCAGAATGGCGGAAGCTGGTGCATTATGTTCCCAATTTATTCTCTGCAAATGTTCACGGCCTAGTTGATGATCCTAAGTTCTACAATGCTCCCGACGGAAAATTCAATCCTCAATCAGAGCTCGAAGCCACGCTCACGCAATTCTATTCAGACATTGAAGAAAGTAACACGCAGCAAAATCCCCAGTGCCTGTTCGTAGCGCGTTATGCGTGGCTGGATGAGCAGCTCACATTCGATCCGCTGCGTCTTCCGCGCCGAGAATGCAAGCGCTATCAGCAGTGGCATGCCGCGCTGAATCCGAACGGCCTGACGTTGATCTTTGCTTCGGCATACCTTAATAGCCCATCTTCAATGTACGGACATCCGCTAATCAGAGTGGACGCCAAGGATCAGAATGACTCCACCCGGCTGCTTGCCTACGCCATTACCTTCGCGGCGAATACCAATGAAACGAATGGCCTTGCCTTTGCGGTGAACGGTCTGTTCGGCGGATATCCCGGAGCATTTTCGATACTGCCTTATTACCTTAAAGTGCGTGAATACAGCGATCTTGAGAATCGTGATATGTGGGAATACCAGATGAATCTCAGCCCCGTTGAGGTTGATCGCGTGTTGAGGCACGCATGGGAACTCGGTTCGGCCTATTTTCAATATTTCTTCTTTGACGAAAACTGTGCCTATCATTTGCTGAGCCTGCTCCAGGTCGCGCGTCCAGAACTGGACTGGACCAGCCAGTTCCGCTGGTGGGCGATCCCCGCCGACGCGGTGCGCGTAATTGCGAGGCAGCCAGATATTGTGAAAAAAGTCGTCTATCGCCCGGCAAATGCCACAGTGCTACGCCACAGGCTGAGCCACCTAAGCGAGCAAGAGCGCAATCTTGCTAGGGATTTGAGTGTGAAGCGTATCGTTGCGGGTGATTCGGTGTTGAGTGACCTGCCTGCGAGCCATGCTGCCGCAGTGATTGAGACCAGCCAGGACTACCTCAGCTATCGCCGCGCTATTGGCAAAGATGATGTGGCCGACTCCGCTGGGCTGGCGCGCGAATTGTTCACCGCGCGCAGCCGTTTGGATGCAGTAGCGCAGACACCCGTGATTCCGATGCCGGAAGTCCACCCGGAGCAAGGTCACGGCTCATCGCGTATTACCCTTGGGACTGGGCGCAGGAGCGGGCAAAATTTTCAGGAGCTGACCGCGCGTGCTACATACCATGACATCATGGATGCCGATGGTGGATATGTTCGTGGTGCACAGATCGAGTTCTTCAGTCTCGTATTACGCCACTACAATTCTGCTTCGATCCGGGTTGAGAAATTCACGCCGGTCAACATTCTCTCGCTGACTCCACGCGACGATTTTTTTCAATCCAAGTCTTGGAAGATTGAAGCTGGCTGGAAGCGCGTTCGCGCATCAAGCGGAAGCGAACCGCTCGCAGCTGCTGTGGATGGAGGAGTCGGGGGTTCATGGTCTAACAACAATGAGACGGCTCTGTG
>JANONO010000385.1:0-5381 GCA_031420875.1 Gallionellaceae bacterium
AAGCTATCACCAAGCGGAAAATATCCAGCATAGTCCTCCCCCAACATGCCGACATTGCCGGAAATATCGCTGGCTAGAACTGCGACACCACTGGTCACGGCTTCGATGATGACATTAGCGCCGCCTTCCATTTTTGAAGCAATGACCATCAACCGGCTACGCTTCAAACGCTGTCGAGTTGCGGCGTGGGACAAATTTCCCAGCCATTGGTAATGGGGGTAAAGTTGCTGCGTTTTCTCGGCTTGCTTACCTAAAGCGGCATCCAGCGCGCCACCGATATGGAACAGGCGAATATTTCCTGACTGTAATTGTTTGGCCACGTTCATAAACGTGACCGGGTCTTTTTCGTCGCGCAAGTGGCCTATCATGGTCACGTCAAAATAATTTTCGGGGAATTTTATTGGCGGTTTGAGCGACGGCGCGGATTGAAAAATAGCCTGCGTTTTATCGCGCAATTTTTTATCCAGCACCTGTAACCCGGCAGGTTGCAAAACCACCAGTTGCGTGGCTAATTGCAAGCTGCGCTGTGCCTCAACATCGGTGAAAATATCCTTGTATAAATCCGTTCCGGTGAGCACGACGATCAGCGGCAATGCTGGAAAGGCAGATGAAAATTCTTTGATAGCCGCCGCCGAACGCCTGGCATGCAGTGCTATCATGGCATCACAAGGGATTCCCTCCCACTGTATCGCAACTGTGACGCGGTAATTGCCACGTAAAAATCGCGACCAGCGTCTAGCCGTTTGCCAGTTGCCATTGTTGGCATTTGCCAGTGCGGGGCTGATAATCATGATATGGGGTTTACTCATCACACACTATCCATGCACACTTCATTTCGTAACGCCTCTCCCTCTCAACTTGCCGCAGCCTTACAGGATGCGCGCAATTATACGCTGGCGTTGTTTGATCGCTTTCAGTCATCTGGTTTGGACAACGTGGCGCGCGTGCCATATCTCCCCATTATCAATCCGCCCTTGTGGGAGCTGGGGCATATCGCGTGGTTCGCCGAATGGTTTGTATTGCGCGAAGCGGCGACCAGCCATCCATCTGCGGCACACTTCCCCTGTCTGCTGGAAGCAGGTGATCGCTGGTTCGATTCAGGTAACGTGGCACACGCAAGCCGCTGGACATTAGACCTGCCCGACACATCGGCCATTAAAAAATATGCTGACGAGGTATTCAATCGCATATTAGATAAACTAGCCCATATACAAAATGATGCGAAAGCACTGTATCCCTATCGCCTCGTATTGGCACATGAAGACATGCACGGCGAAGCATTTGCCTACATCTTGCAAACATTGGGCTTGGCTGCGTTACCAGAATTCTCAAAGCGAGCAGAGTTACCAGTAGCGCAAGCCGACCTGTATTTCGCTGGCGGATCATTGCAACTGGGCAGCCCCGTTACGAAAGAATTTGTTTTCGACAATGAAAAGTGGGCGCATGAAATCAAGCTAGCTGCATTCAACATCAGTTCAGCGTTGGTAACCAATGCACAGTACCAACAATTTATAGAACAGGGTGGCTATGAGAGAACACAATTCTGGGATGATGCTGGGCGCGCATGGCTGGCTGCAACCAAGCGCAGCGCTCCGCGTTACTGGCAGAGTGATGGAGTGCAGTGTCAGCGATTTGGCTCACTCATTGAGTTGCCTGTTGACCAGCCGGTGCGCCATGTCACCCTGTATGAAGCACAAGCCTATTGCCGCTGGGCAGGCCGTCGCTTGCCCAGCGAAGCGGAATGGGAATGTGCGGCCACGTCCAGTCAGCACCATTTTTACTGGGGCGACTTGTGGGAATGGACGGACACATCGTTTGTACCCTATCCCGGATTTTCTGCGGATGCCTATCTCGAATATTCCGCGCCGTGGTTTAACACACATCGGGTGTTACGCGGTGCGTCATTTGCCACGCTGCAGCGCATGACTTCACTGCGTTACCGCAATTTTTTCATGCCCGAGCGGGATGATATTTTTGTCGGGTTCAGGACTTGCGCTATTTGAATTGTTAGAAACTAGATTATCTGCGCATGACACACCATAAACCAATTGCGCGCATCGCTCCAGGTGCGGGTCACCCGGAATTCTGCTTGTTGCAGCAGTTGCACAAAGTTGTCGGGCGTATATTTGTAACTATTCTCGGTATGAATGCGCTCACCCTCAGCAAAACGACGTTCGCCACTCGGCCAGTTGACGGTCAATGCGCGCTTAGCTTCGAGGTACATTTCTATACGGTTTTGCGCGGCGTTAAAAAAACTGTGATGTTGCCACTGACGAATATCGAAATTCGTGCCTAGCACTTGATTCAGGTGCAACAACAAATTCAAGTTAAAGGACGCAGTCACGCCCAGTGCGTCGTTATAAGCTGCATTCAAAATTTTCGGGTCTTTGATTAAATCCACGCCGATCAGCACGCCGCTTTCATTGTCACAGGCAGTGTGCAAGCGTCGAAAAAATTCCACAGCTTCAGCGGGCGTAAAGTTGCCAATAGATGAGCCGGGATAAAAAAATAATCGATTGCTTTTCTGCACCGCATCCGGCAACTGTAAGGCGCTGGAAAAATCCATCCCCAAAGCAGTCATTTGAATATGCGGGTAGCGCTGTTGCAAATCACCTACCGCAGCGCGTAAAAAATCAATAGAAATATCCACCGGTACATATTGCACAGGTTGCAACGCCGCAAACAAGCTCTCCGCTTTCGCACAATTTCCCGCGCCCAGATCAATCAAGACGCTCCCCGTTCCGGCTACTTCAACAATCTCATTTAAATGAGTATCAAAAATTTCAGCTTCAGTGCGCGACAGATAATATTCCGGCAGATCACATATGGCAGCAAACAGCTTTGAACCCAGCGCATCATAAAAATATTTGGGCGCAGTATAGGCGGAGTCGGCCAGCAATCCAGTGCTCAATTCAGCACGAAGCTGAAGATCACTGGCTTGATATAGCTGAATAAATTTTGGCTGGGTGTTTGTCATGCGGATGTGTATTTTGGTCGTATTCTACACAGGGCGACATCAATCTTCTATAAGATTCTGGGATGCCGCCCACACTCAGAATTCTGTAAAACTAATACTGCATAGTGTGTGTCTTAAACGAGTCTAGTATAATCTTCAAGCACTCGAACGTGAGTTGAAGCCACTTGGGGTTAAGTTATGAATAGCTTGAAACGTAACATGCTTATCTTTTTGCTACTTGCGCTAGCCGCCTGTGCTCACACACCTCGGCAGAGTGCCGCGCCTGTGCCTCAATCTTCCGCTGCCGTGGAAACTCAAACAGATTTACCCAAACAGGAATTGACCGAGCAAGTGTTGTTCGGATTGCTGCTGGCCGACGTAGCAGCACAACGCGGCAAATCTGAGTTGTCTGTGCAGACTTATGTTGACTTAGCGCATACCACGCAAGACCTGCGTGTGGCACGTTACGCCACCTATTTGGCATTTGAATCAGGTCAACTGGACAAGGCTAGGGAAATGTCCAAGCTCTGGCAAAAACTGGAGCCAGATTCTTTACGAGCCAAGCAGATGCTAACTACGCTGCTGCTGGGAAATGGAAAATTAGACGAAGCGCGCCCGCATTTGGTGAATTTGCTAGTGACTAACCCGGATCATGTCGGTGAAATTTTCCTTCAAATTTTCCCCCTGTTAACACGACTCCCAGACAAAGGAGCTAGTTACAGCTTGCTGCAAGATTTGGCGCAACCCTATCCGCAAGTGGCTGAGTCTCACTGGGTGTTAGCACAATTAGCTGCGGCTGCCAGCAAAACCGATGAGGCATTGGCAGAAGCCCGCTTGGCCTATGATTTGCGTCCAGAGTGGGATAAAGCTGCGCAGCTCCTCGCGCAATTATTACTGGGACAATCGCCACAACAGGGGTTCACAGTACTAAAAAAATATCTTGCGGCATATCCCGATAACAAAGAAATACGTTTATTTTATGCCCGTACCCTGATGGAGCAGAAACAGCATTCATTGGCGCGCACGGAATTTCAATGGTTGCTAGCCATCTATCCTGACAGTTCTGAACTGATATTTGCGGTCGCCTTGTTATCGTTGGAGATGGGCGAATTTGACCGTGCCGAAAAAGAGTTGCAGCAGACGCTGACTTATGGGAAAAAAGATCAGGACGCGGTGTATTACTATCTCGGACAAGTGAGCGAAGCAAAAAAAAATAACGAGGCAGCTTTACAAAACTATCTCAAGGTAGAGGGTGGCGAGTATGAATATTCCGCCCAATTACGCACCGCTTACTTGCTTAGTAAAGCGGGTAAGCTGGAAGAAGCTCGCCAAAAATTGCATCAGATAGATGCTCAGTCTGATTCGCAGCGTACACAATTATTAATACTTGAAGCGCAGATGTTGCGCGATGCCAAGCGGCAAGATGCGGCATATCAGTTGCTGTCACAAAGCCTTGAAAAATCACCCGACCTTCCTGAGTTGTTATATGAAACAGCGATGCTGGCCGAGCAGATTGGCAAGCATGAAACTTTTGAACAGATGATCCGAAAATTGATTCAGATCAAGCCTGATTACGCGCATGGTTATAACGCACTGGGCTACAGCTTACTGGATCGCAATGAGCGCGTGGAAGAAGGAATGCGATTAGTGGAAAAAGCTTACCAACTTGTTCCGGGTGATGCTGCCATTATGGATAGCGTGGGCTGGGGGCATTATCGCCAAGGTAACTTAGCCAAAAGCGAGGAATTTCTGCGCCGCGCTTATGCTGCGAATCAAGACCCGGAAATCGCCGCGCATCTCGGCGAAGTGCTATGGGTAAAAGGGGATAAAAAAGAAGCGGCCCAGATTTTGCAAGAAGCACTGAAACTGCATTCAGATAATGAGCCGCTCATGGCAGTGGTGAAGAAATTTCTGCCTTGAAACCTAGTGTCGTGAGCCGCAACAAGCAAACCAGCAGGTTTGCTTGGTTCAGCTAAAAAACCGCACAGCGTGAAACACCTCACATCCCGCGACAATGAATTTTTCAAAGTGATGAAGAAGCTTGTTAGCTCTTCACATCAACGAAAAATATCGGGGCAGACCCTGTTGAACGGCGCTCATCTGGTTCAAAGTTATTTATCAAGCGGAAATAAACCGCAGCATGTGCTGGTATCAGAATCGGCAAAACAAGAATACGAAATATCGGCGTTGTTGATAAATCTGTCCGACGTGGCACTGACGCAATTAAACAGCAAGCTGTTCGCCGAACTGTCTGAATTAAAAACGCCATCCGGCATTCTCGCCTTGATCGCACTGCCTCAACCCAAAGTCGCTGCGGCACAGAGTCATTTCTGTTTGCTGTTAGAAGATATTCAGGATCCCGGCAACCTCGGTTCAATTTTACGCTCGGCTGCGGCAGCCGGTTGCGATGCAGTATTTTTATCCC
>JANONO010000386.1:0-2609 GCA_031420875.1 Gallionellaceae bacterium
GCCGGATGTTCTATTGGCTGCGAATGTTCGTCGATATGCAATAATCTGCCAAACGCTGCACAGCTTTCTGCCTCCTCTAACTTCTTACACAGCAGCGTTATCCAATCCCTATCCCACTTGTCATCACACGCTGCCCACATAAAATATTCGCCATTCGCCTCATTCAAAACAAACTGAAAATTTAGCGAGGCACCAAGATTTTCCCGTTGCCGCACATAACGTATGCGTGGATCGCTTCGCGCATATTCCTCGCAGATCGCTTGCGTATCGTCGGTCGACGCGTTATCGGAAATGATCAACTCAAAATCATCAAAGGTCTGCGCCAATAGAGAATCCAAAGCCTCTCTAATATACTTTTCACCATTGTAAACGGGCATGCCGATGCTAACGGCAGGAATCTTCTGCGCATTAGAAGAAGGCATGGTGTTCAGGTTTTCTTGAAACATAAAGATTTCCTAATCTCTAAAATTGATTCGATAGCCTTGCGGTGCAAGGACGGCGTAGCAATCACCGCAGCAACCATAACAACGACACCGGCAGTCAGCAGGTATGCAGCTTCCGTCAGTCTGCCAGCATTCGCCGGTTGCATCCAACTGAAAAGCAGCGCGACTGCCGTTGAGGCGAGCAGGGGCAAGGCAACGTCATGCCTATACCATTTCCACTTCTCCTGTGGCAGCAGGCGCTTGTACATAAAATGCATTCCCAGCAAAACGTACCCCGCATTTAATGCCACCCACACCCAAGCTGCGCCAACAGCACCGTAGCGTGGCGTCACCCATAAGATAGCCGGTACGAGCACGGCAACCGCTACCGTGTTGATCCGGACGGCAAACCATGACCAGCCATGGGCAAGCTGAAGCATGTATGGGATATGCACCAGGCCATTGAACAGCGTTCCCAATGCCAACAAAGCCAATAACGGGGCGGCATTGTGTGCGACTACCGCATTATCCGTCCACAACAACAGAATGCTTTCACCAAAGAGCACTAACATCAGTGCGGCAGGCACAATTAATACGCTAACAAGCTGCGCGCCTTGATGGTAAATGCGGATCAATCCCGCAATATCTCCTTTGGCTACCAATTCGGTAAAACGTGGATAGTACGCTTGGGTAATGGGAGTCGTTAATAGGTAGAGCACAGTTGCAACGGTTCCGGCCAAGGTGTAATAGCCAAACATTTCCAGGCTCAACATGCGTGAAAGGATGATTTTGTCCACCTGCGTCAACAATAACGCCAACAGGGTGGTTGCCATCATTCCTCCCGCAAATCGCCAAATATTTTTCAATTGAAACCATGAAAATCTGGCCGCATGAACGGAGGGCGGCAAATGCCGATGTACAGCGAAGAAAAAAACCAAAATAGTTAGCGCCGATACCAGCCCTTGCCAAATAAAAAACGCCTCAATACTGGGAGCCACCCACACCAACACGCAAACCGCTCCCCCCCAGCGCAAAGTGGCAAGTCCCGACCCAACTGCACTTAGCCACACCTGCTTTTGCAAGCCCAGTATTGCCCCTCGATATAGGCTTTCAATAAAACGCAGTGCGACTACAAAACCAATGATCGAGATTGCTTGCGCCACTTCTTCGACCGGCAATTTTTCCGCTTGTAGCCAGTGTGTGGCGAGCCACGCGGAGACAAACCAAATGACCATCCCGATTAACAGGGCTATCGCAAAACAAATCACTTCCAGACTACGCAATAAATCGCGTATGGATTGGGCGGTATGCGCACCTGCCGTATAGCGCGCCATTTCTCTGCTCAGGGTCGGGGTCATACCCATGTCCAGCAGGGTGAGCCATGCCTGCAAGATGGCAAACACACCGATCAGCCCGTATGCCTCCATACCCAAGTATTCGATATACAAAGGCACAAAGGCTAGACCCATCAGGGCTGTCCAGCCCTGACCGAGGTAGTTTGCGAGGACGTTTTTTTTCAGCGACATGCGGGCAGCGTATTCTTAACGTACCCGCTTCAAATAACCATCTGGCGCGACAGTAATGAGCAATTTCTGGTGTATGCTTTTATCGATTTCGAAGTTTGAATTGGTCTTCAGGTATTCCCACACCGCCGTCTTCGGATTGTCGCCGGGACCCCAGGGACGGTCCGGGAACATCTCTTTCGGCATGTCTTCGATGACCGTATCCATCACCACACAATAGCTTCCAACCGTTGTCAGGGGAGCATACGCCTCCAGCTCGGCAAGAACATGTTCGTGAGTATGATTTGAATCAAGACATACGAGTATGCGTTTTTTCCCTTGGGCCTTTTCTTTTACCTGCGCAATGATTTCCGGGGCGATACTCGACCCTTGAATCATGCTGATTCGCTTGTACATTGGGTGCTCTTCAATCGCCTTGTGGTTGTGTGGGCGTATATCAATATCAACACCAAGTACCTCACCTTCAATACCTGTGCATGTGGCTACTAGCTCTAACATCGATGCAGAAAATATCAGCGAGCCACCATGGGCAATCCCCGTTTCTATAATCAAGTCGGGTTTCACCCCCCAAATAATTTGTTGCATTGCCAAAATATCCTGGGGGTACTGGATAATGGGACGGCCCAACCATTCGAAATGGTAGGAGTATTTTCCGCTATTCGCC
>JANONO010000387.1:0-1681 GCA_031420875.1 Gallionellaceae bacterium
GCCCCTTTGTAAATCACCACTTTGTAAATTACCCCTTGGGGGCATGTTATGCCTATTTATGTTTATCGTTGTTCCAGTTGTGACTTGCAGCAAGACGTGTTGCAGAAGATGAGCGATGCGCCGCTTTCTGTTTGCCCGGAATGCGGCCAGCAGACTTTTTCCAAGCAATTGACCGCAGCCGGTTTTCAGTTGAAGGGCAATGGCTATTACGTCACCGATTTCAAAAACGGCTCTCCCAAACCGGATGCCAAGCAACCCAAAGTCAAACCGGATACCCCAGCCGCAGGAGCATCCACTCCTGCCGCCAGTCCGACTCCAGCAGTGAGCAGTGCAACTTAAGGCATGAAAAAATATTTCATCACTGGCTTGCTGGTTTGGGTGCCGCTTGGCATCACCCTGTGGGTGCTCAATCTGACCGTCAGCACTATGGATCAGTCCTTGTGGCTGTTGCCACAAGCTTGGCATCCTGACAAGCTGTTGGGCATCCACATTCCTGGTTGGGGCATCATTTTGACGCTGCTCATCATTGGCCT
The DNA here is from genome assembly GCA_031420875.1 of Gallionellaceae bacterium. Classification (GTDB taxonomy): domain Bacteria; phylum Pseudomonadota; class Gammaproteobacteria; order Burkholderiales; family Gallionellaceae; genus Nitrotoga. Next base: position 534 of record JANONO010000387.1, read on the forward strand.
GACTGGTATGCTGGTGCGTAACGTGCTCGGCCAGCGCCTGCTGTTTCTGTGGGAAGGCATACTGCACCACATCCCCTTTGTGAATAGCATCTACAAGGGCGTGAAGCAGGTCAGCGACACCCTGTTGTCTGGCAATGGCAATTCATTTCGTAAAGTGTTGCTGGTGCGTTATCCTCACCCCGATGCTTGGTCGCTGGCATTTCAAACCAGTGTGCCGGGCGAAGTAGTGGGCTGCTTTGATGAAGAATACGTAGCAGTATTTATTCCAACCACGCCCAGTCCGGTCAACGGCTTTTATTTTTTCATACGCAAAGCCGACACCATCGCATTGAATATGACGGTAGATGTCGCGCTTAGAACCATCGTTTCCATGGGCGTGGTGGCTACACCTGAAGTAGTGTTAGCCAAAATTCCCAATCAAAATTAATCCTGTTTTTTTCTTATAAAGCTGAACCCATGCGAACTCATTACTGCGGACAACTCAATGTATCCAACCTCGGCCAGACCATTACTTTATGCGGCTGGGCGCATCGCCGTCGCGACCACGGCGGGGTGATTTTTATAGACTTGCGCGACCGTGATGGCCTAGCGCAAGTGGTGTGCGATCCTGATCGTGCCGATATGTTCAAGATTGCCGAATCAGTGCGTAATGAATTCGTGTTGAAGGTCACCGGTCGTGTTCGCCGTCGCCCGGAAGGAACAGACAACCCCAATATGCCCAGCGGCGAAATTGAAATTCTGTGCCATGACATCGAGGTGTTGAACACGGCGCTGACGCCGCCGTTCCAACTGGATGACGAAAATTTGTCTGAGAGCGTGCGCCTGACGCATCGTGTGATAGACCTGCGCCGCCCGCAAATGCAACGCAACATGATGTTGCGTTATCAGACCGCGCGCGCCTTCCGCCGCTTTCTGGATGACAAGGGGTTCGTTGATATTGAAACACCAATGTTGACCAAATCTACACCGGAAGGCGCGCGCGATTATCTAGTGCCGTCGCGTGTGCATGCCGGAGAATTTTTTGCTCTGCCGCAATCACCGCAACTGTTCAAGCAATTGCTGATGGTAGCCGGGTTTGATCGCTATTATCAAATTACCAAATGCTTCCGCGATGAAGACCTGCGCGCTGACCGTCAGCCGGAATTTAC